>JAYVGH010000155.1:0-39167 GCA_043772435.1 Bacteroidota bacterium | reverse complement strand
TAAATTGTTTTTTAGGAAAAATAATTGTAGGATAAAAATTTTGAAGCTCGGTTTTAAATTCCTCTATCCAAATTTCAATCACCGGTTTTAAATGGAGTTTATGTTGAAACAAAATACTATTTTTAGCTTCAAAACGTTGGTGTACATCTGCTTCAAAAAGCTGCCATTCCTCTAATCGGCTTATTAAATAAAACGTTGCGGCAAAAATATCAAAATGAAAATCAGAGTTTTTAGATTCAAAAAAATAAATCAAATCGTTTTTAAATAAAACTTCAGGTTTTTCATTCGTTAATGTAGTTTCAAAAAGTAACGTATGTGGCGCAATATGAAAAGTTTTATCTAAAGCCTTTTCGGAGTAACTTAGTTTAAAATAATTTGAATTTTTAAATTCAGAAAAAGAATGTGTAATACTATAATTTACTTTTAAAACGGTGTTAAAAATAAATTCGCACACATAATTTAAGCGCCCACTTTTTATTTCTGAAAAAATAATAACGTGTGTAACGTTTATTTCAACGCCAAGGTTTAGCAATGTATGTAAACCTTCTTTTATCATTACTTTAAATTTACTAAAGCTTTTAAAATACGTTCGGTGGCTTTGCCGTCCCACATCTTAGGGATTTCGCCTTTTTTATACAACCCCTTTTCAATTGCTAAAATGTGTTTTTGAATTTCGTTTAAATCAAAGGGCAACAAGGTATTTGAGCCAGTATCGACTGTTACGGGTCGTTCTGTATTAGGGCGTAAAGTTAAACAGGGTTTTTGTAAAAAGGTGCTTTCTTCTTGTATGCCCCCACTATCAGTTAAAATAAAACTACAGTTTTTTACCAGTTTTTGAAAAGCAAAATAATCTAAAGGTTCTGTACAAATTAAATTTTTATTGTCTTCAAAAACCTGATGCAAACCAAATTGTTTTGCATTTTTAATGGTACGAGGATGAATGGGGAATACTAATTTGTATTTTTTTGTAATCTCATTTATTAACTCTACTAATTTTTTAAATTCCGACTCAATATCTACAGTAGCGGGGCGGTGCATGGTCATTAATACAAAAGGTGTCGAGGCAATTTTTAAATCATTTAAAATGGTTGAGGCATTTATTTCTTCTTCAAAAGCAACCATAGTATCAATCATTGTATTACCCACAAAATGTATAGCGTTTTTTTGTTTACCTTCTTTTAGTAAATAATTTTCACCACTGGGTTCGGTTACAAAAAATATGTCACTCAATTCGTCAGTTAATAAACGATTAAATTCTTCGGGCATAGTGCGGTCAAAGCTACGCAAGCCGGCTTCAATATGCCCTAATTTAATGCTGTGTTTATTGGCAAATATAGCACCTGCTAATGTAGAGTTAACATCACCAGGAACAAGCAATATATCCGGTTTACCAATTTTATCAATTAAATCTTCAAGTTTGATTAAAATTTCGGCAATTTGTTTATTGGGAGATGCAGGACCAATGTTTAAAAAATAATCGGGCATTAAACTAAACTGACGAAAAAAAACATCTGCCATTTTTTCATCATAATGTTGCCCTGTATGTATGATTGATATTTTTAAATCAGGAAATTTTTCAGCAGCCACTTTTTTAAATTGTGTTACCTTAATAAAATTAGGACGTGTGCCAATTAAAATATAAATATTCATTACAGTTTGTTTCGTTCTTGGTCAATAATATCTAAAGGCAGTTTTTGCCCTTTTAAAGATAATTTAAAATTTAATAAAGCATTATACGATTTGCATTTTAACGCATTAATTTCTTGTTTCCATATATAACCTTGTTTTAGTTCGCTGCCAAAGCGTTTTTTAAAATTTTGAATGCCTTCTAATTTTGTGCCGCTTACATCGCTAAGTCTAGCGCCAACAAAGTCGTAATACTGAACACCTTTTTGTTTTAAGAGGCACATTGTTTTAAAATGTAAGTATTTTATTGCACCACTTGCAAGGGTAGTGTCTGTTGAAGCACCATGTAAATAATAACCGGAATAATTGGTATATACTACAAATAAACCGCCTTGTAATTCGTTATTGATATATATAGTTGCTACAACGGTATTGTTTGGCAATGAGTTTTGTAAACTTTGAAGATCTTCTAAGCCTTCGCTATAAGCATTTGTGCGTTGCATAGTTTTTTTATGCAAATCATAAAATACATTTAATTCGTTATACTTAATTTCTATATTTAAGTTTTCTAGCTGACGTATTGCGCTTCGATACCGGGCTTGCATGGCGGCCAATAATTGGTCTTCGGTTTTGTCGTCTAATTTTATAATATATGTGCCAAATGAGGAGGATATGGATAATATTGGCGCATTTTGAAATAAACAATAATTTGAAGGTTGAACAATTTTGTCAGCCAAATCTTTTTCTTTAATAAATGCAATAGTTTCATTACAAAAGTTAATTTCTTCTTCGGCAGTTATGGTTAGTGCTTTGCTACTTAATGGTGCAAAATGAAAACGCGCCAATTTTAAAAATTTCGAATTATAAATTTCGATTGGTGCGATGCCATTTTTGTTTTGTAAAAAACAAATAGTCGAATTATTTTTTTGATTATACTCTGCAAAGCCTTTTAAAAATGGAAAAGGAAAAATTTCAGTTAAATTATTTAACTCGTTGGCATTAGCGGTATAGGATAATAATTGCATTATTTTTTTTGTGCAATTAGCAAATAGCCGTTTTTGAATGTTTTGGATGGAGTTGGGTAGGGCTTTACGTCATACTTGCAAACAGCTCGTCCATCATAGCTTTGAGTATGTTCTAAAATATTAAAATAATTAGAGGCTACTTTCGAAATTAATTCAGGTGAATAATTAATGTAATTTCTGTCGGGGTAATACAAGTCTTTTTTACCAAGTGCATGTGGGTATTGAATAAAAATAACGCCTTTGCTTTCTAAAATATCTGAACATTTTTTAAAAAAATTAATTATCTGGCTAACAGGAACATATTCTAAAACACTTATAGAATAAATGGCATTAAACTTTTTTTCGAAATTAATATTTAAAAAATTACCCTGGCACAATTGACCCGAAAGCATCAATTTAGCTGCCGCTTGCAACATGCCTTCGCTTACATCTACACCTGTAACCTTGTAATTATCTTTTAATAAATTAAGGTAAATGCCGGGACCACAGCCAAAATCAAGAACGTTAGATTTATCAGGTATTAATTCTTTTAAAGTAAATTGAAGTTTGTTTTTTATTTTTTCGATGCATTCTTCTACTTCTGGCGTATGCGAAAAACCTGCATTTTGCTGTATGGATTTTTTTTCGTCGTATTTAAATGATTTCCACTGCCCGGCGGCTAATTCTTTTTTATAATCCAATTTTAGGGCAATAAGAATGTTGTTTAAAATAATATTATTTGTGAGAAGAAAATACAGACTCATATTATAATTTTTTTGCGATTAAAAGATACGAATTTTTGTAAGTTCTATTTGTGTTTGGATTTAAACTTTTGTAAGGCTTTTTATCATATGTGTCAATAACTCTATTGTCAAATGCGTGATGATGCGTTATAATTTCAAATTTATTTTTTAGTAAATTTTCAATATGTAACGGGCTGTATTGAAAATATGTTAAGTCGATAAAGCGCAAATCTGCTTTTCTAAGTGCGTGTGGGTAGTTAATGTAAAGTATTCCATTTGTTTTTAATAACTGATGCATTTTACATAATACTTCATTTAATTCTGTTGGAGTAAAATAAATTAACACACCAATACAGTAAATAAAATTATACGATTCTTTAAAATTTAGTGCGCTAAAATTTCCTTTATAAAAAATGGCATTTGGCACTTGAGTTTTTGCAAGTTCTAATAAACCTTCATTAATGTCGCAGGCAAATTTTTTGTAATGGTTGGGTATTTTACTTAAGTACATGCCTGGTCCACAGCCAACTTCCAATATAGCATCATATTGTTTTAGGTGAGTTGTAATACAATTTAATAAATCGGTTTTTGATTTTTCTAAAACCTCATTTATTTCATTACGAATAGAGTATCCTGCATTTTCCTGTATTGTCTTATCAGAATTAGGTTTTAAAGTAAGATACGGATTTGTAAAAGAGGCAACTTTTTTATCTAATTTTAAAACTATTAAACATTTATTAAAAATAAAGTTGTGTGATAAATTCCAAACTAAAATTTTGGTTATGATTTTTTTAATCAAACTACTTATCGTTTTTAAATTTAATAAAGCTTAAATTAAATTTTGGTTTTAATAAAGCATCGTTTGCTCCCGCTAAAACTACTCTGTTTATAAAATTATCGCGCCGAGCGGTAATAATTCTATTACCATCTGCAACTACAATATAAAAACCATAATTTTTTACATTACCATTTATAATACCTTGCACATGGCGGGCTATATTAAAAACATATCTTTGTCTATCGCTATCATACGTGCCACCATATCTTGCAAAATCAGTAGAAGTTAATTGATCTAAAGCGTAATTTTCCCGCCCTAAAGAATCTAACGGTAAAAGCGCCAATATAGGTGCCGGATAATATTGTGTAGAAAATGAAAAAGAAGGATCAATATTTAAAACAATCTCGGCGCGATTTATAGCTAAACGCACAGTATCTGAATACTTTTTTAAATAATCTAAATTGGGAATACTGAGTTTTAATCGAGTGCCGCCCATGCCTTTTAAAAATAAATTTTGTTTTCCTAAACTTGTATCTGTGTTAGTATATTGTTGTTGTAATGCAGACATTCCATACAACGTTGGCTGATATATAGATGTATTAAAACGTGTGGCATTTGAACCTGAAAATTTAAATTGAAAAAATTTATAGTCTTTAACCGCGGCAGGCGAACCATTTACATAACGTAAAAAGAAACCGCTGTTGGCATCATCTAAATTAAATCGTGCTATTATGCCTTGAGGAGACGATAGATTTAAAGCGCTTGTTTTTGCAGTAATGTAAAAGCCTTTGTATTTGTCATTAAAAGTAATATTGTCGGTTAAATATTGCGGATTCGTTAAGATGGTATTCGCAAAATTAAAATCAATAGGTATTCTAACTACATACGAACCATTGTAAGTACTATAACCTACTTTACCCCCGCCAATAGGCATATTTTTATTATGTAACGAATCATTTGTAATGTAATAAACCTTTGATGGACTCATAGCAGTAGTTATTGGATACACCGAATAGCTTAGATGTGTGGCAGTATCTCCCACAAAATCGCTGTTAATAGGGATGGCAAAAATTAATTCGGCACTTACTAAATTCGCATCTAAACCAAAAGACACGTTAGTTAAGTTGATATTTGAATTACAGTAAAGCCCTATATCTGTTCTCCCAAAAACTGGATCTTGATTGCTACCTAAATATTTAAAACCATCATTAAAAGAAGCTATTGCAATATCATACTTTTTTGTATGCGCATATATACTTAAAGTATCTGTAAAACTAGTATTTAACGCGTCTATCTCAGGCTGAACATCCGTTCCTAAAATGCTATGGTCTTTTTTACAACTTATTAAAATCGAATAACAAATAAGTGTAATTACTATGGTTTTTAAATTTTTCAAACTAATTTTTAAAAAAGTAAATATAGTTAAATAATAACGGTTAAAAATGCCGTTAATTGTGAAAAAAACTAAAAAAACACTGCTGAAGCGCTATTTTATTTTTTATTTAATAAATTTACAAAAACAACATTATACAGTATGAAAATTTTAATTACAGGAGGGGCAGGTTTTATTGGTTCGCATGTGGTACGCTTATTTGTAAACAAATATCCTCACTATACAATTCACAACTTAGATAAGTTAACCTACGCCGGCAATTTGGCTAACCTAACAGATATAGAAAAGAAACCAAATTACAAATTTATAAAAGGCGATATTGTTGATGCGCCTTTTATTGTTGATTTATTTACTAAAGAAAACTACAATGCAGTAATACATTTAGCGGCTGAAAGCCACGTTGATAGAAGCATTACAAATCCATTAGAGTTTGTTATGACAAACGTAATTGGCACTGTTAATTTATTAAATGCAACTAAAACTTTATATAAAAACGATACTACTTCTTTTCAGAAATTTTACCACGTAAGTACGGATGAAGTTTACGGAACACTAGGAGATACAGGCATGTTTACTGAAGAAACGGGTTACGACCCGCATAGCCCATATTCAGCCAGTAAAGCGAGTAGCGACCATTTTGTGCGCGCTTACTACGATACGTATGGTTTGCCGGTTGTAATAAGTAATTGCAGTAATAATTACGGACCTAATCATTTTCCCGAAAAATTAATTCCGCTGTGTATTAATAATATAAAAAATAATAAACCGCTACCAATATATGGAAAGGGAGAAAATGTGCGCGATTGGCTATTTGTTGAAGATCATGCAACTGCCATAGATACTATTTTTCATAATGCAAAATTAGGGAGCACATACAATATTGGTGGACATAATGAATGGACAAATATTGATGTTATTCGTTTATTATGTCGTTTAATGGATAAAAAATTAAATCGCACTGAAGGAGAAAATGAAAAACTAATAACATTTGTAAAAGACCGTGCCGGACACGATTTACGTTATGCCATTGATGCTACTAAATTAAAAAACGATTTGGGTTGGGTGCCTAGCGTTACGTTTGAACAAGGTTTAAAACGAACGGTAGACTGGTATTTACAAAATAACGAGTGGTTAGAAAATGTTACATCGGGTAATTATGCAAATTATTATAAAGCCCAATATTTAAGTAACTAAATAAAAAAAGCCACCGTAAAAAGTGGCTTTTTGTGCTCCCACCTGGGCTCGAACCAGGGACCCTCAGATTATGAGTCTGATGCTCTAACCAGCTGAGCTATAAGAGCTAACTATTTGTTAAAATAACTAAGGATGTAAAAATAGAAATTTTAGCCATATTTACAAAATAATTATGACAGGAATAAAAAATATAATTTTTGATTTAGGTGGCGTTATTATAAATCTCGACGTAAAAAAAACTATTTCAGAGTTTAACAGATTAAGCAATGTGGTGTTTGAAGATATTTACACTTCGGCGCAACAAATAGAATTGTTTGATTTATTAGACAAAGGAAAAATTAGTAACGAAGATTTTTTTAATGAACTAAAACTTAAATTAGAATATAAAGGAAACATTGAAAATTTAGAAAACGCGTGGAACGCGATGATATTAGATATTCCTGAACATAGATTAGATACCTTGGTGGAAGCCAAACAAAACTATACTACTTTTTTATTAAGTAATACTAACGAGCCGCATATAAAAAATTTTGAAAGCGATTTGTATTCAGTCCATGGCGTAAAACATTTTGAAGACTATTTTGATAAGTTGTATTACAGTTGCCGAATAGGAATGCGTAAGCCGGATACCGAAATATTTGAATATGTTTTAAGTAAAAATAAATTAATTGCAACCCAAACAGTTTTTATTGATGATAGCATACAACACATAAAAGGTGCCGGCGAATGCGGAATAAACGCTTTTTTATTGGAGCCTAATATGGAGGTAACTGATTTATTGAAGAGTTTGAAGTTATTATAATGCTAGCACGCTGAATATTACGATTAAGTAAGATAAAAAAATCATAAAAATAACTTATTATATACGCGTTAGATTTTTTACACCTAATCAAAATTTATATATGCCAATACTTTTGTATAAACGGCATCATCATTTAATACTTCTTTAAAATTATCTTTTGTAATCGGGGTTTTACGTTTAAAATTAAAAATCTGTTTGGTTAATTCGTAGCTTAGGTATGGATGCTTGTTAATAGTTTTAAAATCATCACCATTAATATTTATTTTTTTAATCAACTCCGCATTTACTTTAACAAAGGGTTTTATATCTGCATATAGTTCATCAGTAAAACCATACACTTCTTTTAATTGTTCAACGGTTACAAAACCGCCCATCATGCTTCGGTATTTTAAAATTCGTTTGGCATAAGACGGGCCTATACCTTTTAAATCTAATAATTCCAAACTATCGCAATTGTTTAATTCCACTACTTTTTTAGAGAAAGATTTTTTTTCTGTAAATTGTTTGGCGCCTATTTCGTTTTTATTTTCAATGGTAATTGTGTTTGATTTTAAATCAATTAAAATATAAGGTTCTAAAATATTATATAAATAATCGCTAACGCCATATATTTTTTTTAGGTCTTCTTTTTGTTTAAACTTAAATCCTCTATCTCTATATTTTATAAATGTGCCTGCGGTTTTTTCTCTAAAACCTAATTTTATTAGTTCGGCAACAGTAACGGTGTTTGGATTAAACACAAATAATTGTGATTTATTAATCTTTTCATTATAATTTTTTGAAAACTTGTTTTTTGATTGTTCGTAAGCGCTATCTATTTTACTTTCGATTAGAGGTAAATTTTTTACAATAATTTTTTTTGGAACAATAAAATATGGATAAAAAATCCGTACAAGCAATAATATAAAACTAACGCAACAAAGAATTAACAAACCATTGCGTTGTTGTTTATTAAATCCAAAATAATTATTTATAAATTTAATTAACGGCATTTTTTTTGCTAAAAATATAATAAATTGGAATTCCCAACACCATAATCCCCAAACCTAAAAATGTGTTTTGAGGTTTAAAAATTAATAAATCAACACAAATTGCCGTTGCAATTAAAATATAAAGAGCAGGAATTATAGGATAACCAAAGGCTTTGTAAGGTCGAGGTGTATTAGGTTCTATTTTTCGCAAATAAAAAATAGCAGAAATTGTAACAATGTAAAATACTAACGAAGCAAATGTGCAATAATCTAACAAGCTGCCGTATGAACCGCTTAAACACAATACAGAGGCCCAAAAAGCTTGTATCCACAATGCTTTTGCAGGTACATTATTTTTATTTAATGTGCGCGCTTGTTTAAAAAACAAACCTTCTTGTGCCATGCTTTGAAACAAACGTGCGCCCGAAAGTATTAATCCATTATTACAGCCAAAAGTAGAGATAATTATTAACGCTGCCATAATATAAACAGAAACATCGCCAAAAACAGCCCCCATTGCAGCTGTTCCTACTCTGTCGTTTTGAGCATAGGCAATTCCTTTTTCAATAAATGTTTGACCATCAGGATTGCCAATTGCCGGAAGAAGCATAAAGTAGGCAACATTTGCCAATACGTATAAAATTGTAACTATTAATACACCAATCAATAATCCTAATGGAATATTTTTTTGAGGATTTTTAATTTCTCCGGCAATAAAGGTTACATTATTCCAGGCATCGCTGCTAAATAAAGCCCCTATTAAAGCTACCCCCAAAGCGCTTAACAAAGTACTTATACTAAAACTAGACCCTACACTATTTGATTGTTTTGTTATTTCTGAAAAGGGCAACTGCATATTCCCACTCCAAAAATTTAATTTACCAGCCGCAAAACAACCTATTAGTATAACTGCTAATAGAGCCACTATTTTAGTGCTTGTAAAAACACGTTGAATAATTTTGCCATTGTTAATACCCATAGTATTTAAATATGTTAAAAAAATAATGGAGCAAACACCTAATAATTGAGTTGTTGAAACTGAAAAACTAAAGATAGAAAAAACAATATTTTTATCATCAAATACATTAAAAAACACCGCCATAAATTTCGCAAAAGCAACCGCTACTGCCGCTATAACTCCTGTTTGAATAACCGTAAAAACTGTCCACCCGTAAACAAAAGCAGTTAATTTACCATAAGCACGCTTTAAATAAATAAACTGTCCGCCGGCGTTAGGCATCATTCCTGCTAGCTCGCCATAACTTAAAGCTGCAAATAATGTAATAACTCCGCTAATTACCCAACACATTAATACCCAAAAAGGAGAACCTAAAACGCGCATCATATCAGCACTTACTATAAAAATACCGGAGCCTATCATGCTTCCGGAAACAATCATAATAGTATCAAATAAATTTAGTTGTTGAATTGGTTTCGACATGAGTTTCTTTTTACAATAATAACAAAATAAATCACTTCTTAATCATATCATTTTTATACACTATCTCATATTTTTTTAAAGTAGTATCAAAAATAGTTTTACAAGCAATTGCCATTTTCTTTTTTTTACGATTTTCTTTTTTATGAAATTCTTTATTTGTTAATCGTATTTGACCAGAATAAAACTTAAATCCTAAACCCAAGCCCCAGTTAATTGCATTTATATACATATTGTATTGTAATAACTCGTAAATGCCATAACCCAACGATGTTAATAATACCATACTCGTTAATCCTTTAATTGGTTTTCCTAAAAAAATTAAACCACTACCCGGCAATGCAACAGAAGAAGTTAAAAATAAATTCTTATGTTTTTTTTCATAATTTAAAAATTTATAAAAACAATTTAAGCAAGTAAAACTATCGTTTACTAATTTTAATTTATTTAAATAATAATTTGCTACCGTTGAATCGTAATTTATATAGGTTATGTATGCTAATAAATTCGTTTTAATTGAGGAGCTATCAAAATTAAATTTGTAAAATTTAAAATTACGGATAGCGCTTGAATAGTCATTATAATCTAAGCACAAAAGGGTATTGTTCCAGTAAAAATTACTATCATTAATTGTAAAGTTTTGCGATTCGAGGCGTTTAAAAGTTTTATAAGCATTTTCTAATTGGTTATAATTTATACAATATTTATATTTTTTGTAAAGAATAGCGCCTTTTTGGCTATTATTTGATTCATAAAAAAAATCTTGCTCATACTTTAGCAGTGAATCATTTATAAAGCTTTGTTGAGCTTTAAAACAATTAATACAAGTTAAAATTAAAATAATCGTTATAAAATGTATTTGCTTCATTTAGATAAATTAACTTTTTTTCTTTTAATTTTATTTTCGCATCATTATATGTGCCATAAACATTCGATAAATAAAAAACGCTTCCAAAACTTATTATAAAAATAGTATACGCATTTTTTATTCCTACTTTTTTTATAGATTCAACCGACTGCGCAACATAGGCTCCATTAGCCAATAAATTAAAAATAAATGCCCTTGGCTTACCAATATACCATTTGCCTAAACCCGGAACAATAGCCGACAAAGTTGCGGCAATCAATGGTTTCTTTTTTTGTTTGTATTTTTTTAATTCATAATACGAGATTTTATAATTATCCATTTTTAAAGTATCGTTTGTAATTTGTTTACTAAACGCGCGTTTAAAAGCTATTTGAATTTCTTTATCACAAAGGCATTTAGGATTTGTTAAAGTACTATCAAACCATATTTTAGCAAACGGATGTGATGATTTTTTTAACCAATATTTACTTAATTGACAAGTAAAATTAGTGTCGTTGTAAAAATAATCTTTTGTTTTAATACTGTATTTATAAACAAACGTATCAATCTTAACACTAATATAGTATTTTGTATAATAAAAATTTAAACTATCGTTACTTTTATCTATCTTTTCGAGATAAGCTAAATGTTCGTTTGTGAGATTATTAAAATAAAAATGATTTAACAGGTTAAAATTTATTTGGGATTGTAAATTGCCATTCAAGTATATTAAAAACAAAAAAAATAGCTTAGTCTGCAAAATAATGGCGATTTTCGATTAAGAAATTAGACGTAATAAAATAAGGATGCGTTTCTTTTTTTAAACCGGGCACACAACTTTGTAATTGATTTAATCCAATAAAAGTTCCTTTGATAAAGCCAAAGTTTTCAATACTTTTTTTTGTAAACTCGCTGCAACTATAATGGTAGGTGCACGATGCTTGAATTTGTTCACTTATAATGTTTTGATAAACAAATAATGCACCAGCCCCTATATAACTAATAGGATTATATTTGTTTTTTATTTTTGCGATTTTACGTGTGCTTTTGCTTTCTGCTTCGGTATTAAATAAATTATTTGTAAAACTTGTGGGTATTGTAGTTTGCGCATTTATTTTAAACGCAAAAAAAATTAATATAATTACAAATTTTACCACAATATTTTATAAATATAATAAAAAACAATATATTTATTCATTAGTAATAATTTGTATATGCTTAAATATTTTTTAGTTATTTTTTTTTGTTACAATTTTAATTATTTACAAGCGCAAAAATTATTTTTTAATAAATCCGGTAAATCTACCTCAGAATCGCTAGCCTATTATTACAGGGTAAATAATGATAAACCAAATACTTACAAATGTTTTTATACCTCGAACGACAAATTATATTTTGAAGGCGAATTATTATCAGCCAATCCAAGTGACGACGAACTTAATAAATATAAAGGATTGTGCATTTGGTATTATAAAAATGGAAATAAAAAATTTGAAAGAAATTATAACAACGACGGTTTATTAGAAGGAATTATTATTGAATATTATGAAAATGGCAACCGTTGGAAACTATATGACTACAAAAAAGGAAAATTAATAGATAATACGTATACTGAATATAACGAGGAAGGAACTGCTACAATTATTTTTACGGAAAATTTTGATAATAATTATAATGATTGGGATTTATATACGAGTGATAAATCTATAGCGCAATTAAAAGACGGGAAATTGTTTTTAAATTCGTTAAATAAAAATGGTACGTCGCGCTTTATAAATTTACCATTAAAAAGTGTTGATTATGTTTTAGAATCAGATATTAAAATAGAACGTTTAAAAGCTAACTCAAAAGTAGGAATGCTTTTTGGCTTTAAAGATTGGGACAATTATAGCTATTTTTTAATATCACAAGGTTATTTTTACGTTGGTAATTATTACGAAGGAATATTAAATAATTTGGTTGATGGAATGTCGGCAGTATCTTTACAAAAGGATAGTTATAACAATTTAAAAATAATTTGCAATGCTAATAAACTACAATTTTCAATTAATGGAGAAGTGGTTTATAACGATGATAAATTTAAACTTGCAGGCAGTAATTGTGGTTTTTTAATAAATGGCGATGGTGCAATAAATTGCGATAAATTAATTTCTAAATTAAAAACATCTACAAATACTACAACGGTAAATTCCAACCAAACAATAGATGATAGTAATGTGAAAAGTTTTGGTAGTGGCTTAATGTTGTCAACAAATGGTTATATAGTAACCAATCAGCATGTTGTAAAAAACAGTACTGAAGTTGCCGTTGAAATAATAAAAAACGAAGTATCAAAAGTATATAAAGCAAAAGTGGTAAATAATGATGAGGAAAATGATTTGGCAATTTTAAAAATTATAGATACCAGTTTTCATTTAACCGAAATTAATTACAGCTTTAAAGATGATGGACCTTGCGAAATTGGTCAAGGTGTTTTTACAATCGGCTATCCTTTGGCATTAAATGGAATGGGTAAATCGGCAAAATTTAGTGATGGAAAAATTAGTGCGAAAAGTGGTTACAACGGTGCCTTAAATAGTTATCAAACTACTGCTCCAATTCAACCCGGAAATAGCGGTAGCCCTGCTTTTGATGATAAAGGGCAATTAATTGGAATTGTTAATGCTTCGGTTAGTAATACGGATAATGTTTCGTATGTAATTAAATTAGCTTACCTAAAAAATTTATTAGATGAATTACCAGAAAATATTGACTATCCAAAAAATAAAAAAATAAATGACATGTTTTTAACTGATAAAATTAAAATTTTAACAGATTATGTTGTGCTTATAAAAATTTATTATTAATCACTTTATGCAAAAATATTTTTTATTAATTTTTACAATACTATCGTTTTTAGCAAATGGGCAAAAAAAATTGCCACCGGCTAATGCTAATTTATTAGATGATAAATACACGCCTAAAGAAAATAAATCTACAAATTATGCAAGCACGTCTAATTACCGCGAAAGTAGAGATTTTAAAAATAGCGTTTCGTTTAATCCATTTTTATTTACCCGTAATATAGTTGCACTACATTACGAACGCGTGGTAAGCGAAAAAATCACAGTCCAGGCAGGTTTGGGTTTTACAAGAGGAAAAGATTTTATTCAACAAATAACTGCAGGTTTAATTTCAAGTAAAGGAAACATAATAGGATTTAATGATTTTTTAAACGCCACTTCTTATTATGGCAAGGGGCCTTTTGGCAGTGTAGGGCTTAAGTTTTTTATCGGTGAGGATTTCCCCTTTAATGGAGGTTATATAGAGTTAAGTTTTAGATATTATTCTTATAATATTTTAGCTAGTAACCCAATTCCACAATCAAATGCAAGCAGCAGTAATAATTCGTATAATGGTTATTATTTTGAGAATGACGAAGTTTTTAAAATAGCTACAACATCATTTCATGTTGGTTATGGGTTTCAGCTTTCAAGCACAGGAAAAGTAAAGTTAATTCACGATTTTAAATTTTGTGCGGGTTTTAGAAACATAACTACCGATGAAGTAGCCGGTAAAAATGTGCAATATGGATCTCAGTTCAATTCGGGTACAACCTATAAAGTAGCTTACAAAACCGGAAATAAAGCCAGTTATCCAAGCGCTATTTTTATTATTGCTTATAATTTAGGCTTCGGTTTTGGTAAATAATTTACGCTATTTACTTACGTAACTTTTTGTACTAACAACCGTTCCTTCCGAATCCCAGTTTGTCCAAACACCTGTTTTATCGCCATCAATATAACTCATTTCAAAACGTTTTTTTCCTGTCTCATCATAAACAATCCAGGTACCTGTTTTTTTACCTAAGTTATAAAAGGCAATGGCTTCAATGTTTCCATTTTCGGTATAAAGCGTCCATTGGTCGTCTTTTAAGCCATTTTCAAAAACACCACTCTCCTTTATATTTCCATTGCTATAATAATAATTTGCTGTACCGCTTATTACACCGTCTTTTACAGCTAATTCACTCTTTACACTGTTATTAACCGAGCTAATTGTTCCTGTAAATAAACCATTTTCGCTATCTATATATAATCCTTTTTCGTTTAATTGTTGTGCATTTAAACCACTAATAACTACTAAAGTTACTAAACTCAATACTATTTTTTTCATTTTTGTAATTTTTAAGAGATTTAACTTGTAGAAATTATGCATTCATTTCCTATTACAAATATAATAAATTAACATTAAAGATACATTAAAATAATATTAATTTAACATTAAATTTACTTTTGATGTGTTTTTGAGCAATTTTGAGCAAGTTTGCAAATTTATATACCTTTGTTTTATGCATATAGATATTATTAGTGCCGTACCCGATTTAATGCAAAGCCCCTTTAATCATTCCATTTTAAAACGTGCCATTACAAATAATTTGGTACACGTTAATTTAATAAACCTTAGAGATTACGCTTTAGAAAATAAACAAAAACAAATAGATGATTACGCTTTTGGTGGTGGAGCTGGAATGGTGTTAATGATTGAACCTATAGATAAGTGCATTTCTAAATTAAAATCAGAAAGAGATTATGATGAAATTATATACATGAGCCCGGATGGAGAATTGTTAAACCAAAAATTATGTAACCAATATTCTCTTTTAAAAAATATAATTATTTTATGTGGGCATTATAAAGGTATTGATGAACGTGTACGCCAGCATTTAATTACAAAAGAAATTAGCATTGGCGATTATGTTTTAAGCGGCGGAGAAATGCCCGCAGCTGTTTTAAGCGATGCCATTTTACGACTAATACCAGGCGTTTTAAACGACGAAACCTCTGCTCTTAGCGATTCTTTTCAGGATAATTTATTAGCACCACCCGTTTACACACGCCCTGCCGATTATAAAGGTTGGCAAGTACCCGAAATTGTATTAAGCGGACATACCGCCAACATTGAAAAATGGCGACATGAGCAAAGTATTGAACGAACTAAATTAAGAAGACCGGAGTTATTGCAATAATTAATCAAACTGTTTTGCGTATTCAACTAGTTTTAACCCTTTCATAATACTATCACTATAAATGTATTTATACATAATCTCTGTCCATTGCTGTGGCGTGCGCTCGGTATAAAATAAACTCGGTTCAATAGGTTTACCAAAATGTATTTTAATAATATTGCCTTTTTGTTTAAACATTTCGTCGGGTAAATACAGCATTTCAATATTTGCTTTAATACCAAGGCGTTTGCGCCATCGAGCAAAGTTGTAAAAAAATTTAGAGTTCTTACCTTCAATAAATACCGGTACTATAGGCTTGTTGTATTTTATAGCTTTGTTTATAAAACTTTTGTTCCAACTTAAATCACGTATGCCGTCGCTAAATTTACGGCTAACCAATCCTGCCGGAAATACCAGTATAGCGGCATCGGTGGCATATACTTGCTCTACTAATTGCAGGCTATCTCTGCTTTTTACATTGCCAACTTTATTTACTCCTACAAAAACATCGCCATAATTGGTAATGTTTTTTAATACATCGTTTACTATAAAACGTACATCCGGTCTCACGCTACCAATGGCTTTAATTAACGACATACCATCCATACCGCCTAGCGGATGATTAGAGGCAATAATTACGCCACCATCTTTTGGTAAATTTTCTAACCCAATACACTCAATTTTTACATTAAAAAAATCTAAAACAGATTGGTTAAATTCTAAACCATAAAACTGTCCCATATACAACATTCCTTTGTTAATGTCGTCTTCATGAAGTTTTTTCTTTAACCAATTTATTAAAAAGCGAGGTAAAAATTTATATGCTGTTTTGGCTTTTTCTCGTAAAACCTTATCAATATCTATAAATTTTTTATCGTTCATATTTAGGGGGCAAATTTATAATCTTATTGTTAATATCCTAAATCATTTTTTTAATGATTTATTAATATAAAAACACAAAATAAATCATCTATAAAACAATATACACCTAGGCTTCAGAAAATTTATTAAAAAATAATATACAAAATTTTATTTACACTAAGCCTGTTAATAAGTACTAATTTTTCAACAAAGTGGTAAAAAGTGTATTAAAGTGGTAAAAAGTGGTAAAATTATGTATATTTTTGCTAAAACATTAATAATCAAACAATGACAAGCCTAATTGGAGAATTCGATTGTAAAGTGGACGCTAAAGGGCGCTTCATGTTTCCAATCGATTTACGCAAACAATTAGAAAACGTATTTGAAAAAGGCTTTGTTATTAATAGGAATTTACACCAAAAATGCTTGGTGCTTTATCCAATTACAGAATGGGAAAAACTTAATAAAAAATTAAGCAAATTAAATCGCTTAATAAAAGCTAACGATGTTTTTGTGAGAAAATTTACAGGCGGTGCCACAAATGTGGAGGCCGATTCTGCGGGACGATTGTTGTTACCAAAATCATTAACCGATTACGCAAGCCTATCTAACGATATAAAATTATTAGGGAGCAATAATGTAATTGAGTTGTGGGATAAAAAAGCTTACGAAGAGTTTTTAAATCAAGATATAAATATTGAAAAATTAGCTGAAGATGTGTTAGGGGGATTAAACTTTAACGATGGCGATGATGACTAACTATCACACCTCCGTTCTTTTACAAGCCTGTATTAATAACCTTAACATTAACCCAACTGGAGTGTATGTTGATTTAACTTTTGGTGGCGGCGGGCATTCAGCATACATCTTAAAACACTTAAGCGACAAAGGAAAATTATTTGCATTTGATCAGGATGCTGATGCTCATAAAAATGCCCTTGCCGATAAACGTTTCACCTTAATACCACACAACTTTAGGTACCTAAAAAATTATTTGCGATTAAATGGTATTACAAAAGTAGATGGAATTTTGGGCGATTTGGGCGTTTCTTCGCACCAGTTTGATGAGGCCTCTCGAGGTTTCTCTATTCGTTTTGAAGCTGAATTGGATATGCGAATGAACCAGCAAAACACATTAACCGCAAAAAAAATAATAAATGAGTACGATCACAAACAACTCATATATATTTTTAGAGAGTATGCCGAAATACAAAATGCTGCAAAGTTGGCAACCGTTATAGTTACATCTCGACAGTTAAAAGAAATTGTAACTACCAACGATTTAAAGGAAGCTATTAAAACTTGCACTCCAAAATTTGAAGAACATAAATACTTAGCCAAAGTATTTCAAGCTCTCAGAATAGAAGTAAATCAAGAAATAGACGCTTTAAAAGAATGTTTAACGCAATGCGTTGAACTGTTAGATAACGGTTCGCGGCTTGTAGTAATTTCTTATCATAGTTTAGAAGACAGGATAGTTAAAAATATTATTAAAACAGGTAACGTAGAAGGCATTGAACAAAAAGATATTATTTATGGTACAATAACAAAAATATTTAAAAACCTAACGTCAAAGCCAATTACGCCAACCGAAGAAGAAATTAAAAATAATACCCGCGCCCGAAGTGCAAAACTAAGAGTAGCAGAGAAAATATAGTTTTTACTGTTTAATTTTTAATTGTGAATGAGATAATATGAATAAACTAAAAACTAAATATAAATAACTAAAAACTATTTAAAAAAGTGGCAAATAAATACCGCGACATACCTACAAAAACCGAAGTACTAGAGCAAGAACAAACTGTTGTTGAGGAAATTGTTGCTGAAAAAGTTCAAAGAGTTTCAAAACAAGGCAGAAAAGGAGTTCTGGCAAAAGGCTTATCTGCTGTATTTAGTGGAACTTTTTTAACTAATGAAAAAACATTAAAGCACTTACCTTATTTATTATTTATAGTGGTTTTGGCAATATTGTACATAGGTAACGGTTATTATGCAGACAGTAAAATAAGACAAGTAAATAAAGTTAATAATCAATTAAAAGAATTACGTTCCGAATACATTTCTACAAAAAGCGATTTAATGTTTGCCAGTAAACAAAGTGAAGTGGCAAAAATGGCGCTACAAATAGGTTTAAAAGAACCAATTGTACCACCCACTAAAATTTTAGTGGACAGCACATCATTATATAAAAAATAATTTTTTGAATAATAAAAAAGACATACTTACCCGCACCTATTTGGTATATATCCTAATGTGTTTATTTGCATTGGGCGTTTTATACCGTATATGCGCTATTCAATTTCTTCAAGGAGAGGAATGGAAAGCAAAGGCAGAGGCATTTACTACTAAAGTATTTGAAATAGAAGCGGTACGCGGCAATATTTTTGACGCTAACGGTTCGCTACTTGCAACATCTCTTCCTTACTTTGAAATAGGTGTGGATATTAATGCTCCAAGTATAGATGACAAATTATATAAGTCTAATCGCGATTCGCTAGCCTTTTTATTAAGTGAATTATTTAATGATAAAAGTAAAAGAGATTATTTAAAAATTCTAAATTCGGCACGCAAAGCCAAAGACCGTTATGTTCTTTTAAAACGCAATGTTGCCTACAAAGATTTACAAACACTTAAAACCTTTCCAATTTTTAGAAAAGGAAAAAAAGGTGGTTTGGTAACATTGCAAACAAACCGCAGAGAACGTCCTTTTCAAATGTTAGCGGGACGAACCATTGGTATGGCGCGACAAGGCATTAAGCCCGTTGGTTTAGAAGGCGCATTTGATTCTGTTTTAACGGGTATAAGTGGTAAGAGGTTAATGCAAAAAATTGCAGGCGATGTTTGGCGTCCAATAAATGATGAGAATGAAGTTGAACCAAAAGATGGAAGCGATTTATATACTACAATTGATATTAACATTCAAGACGTTGCACAATCTGCCCTTTTAAAAGCTTTAATTAAAAACGAAGCATCGCACGGGTGCGCGGTTTTAATGGAGGTAAAAACGGGAGCAATTAAAGCAATTTCAAATTTAACCAAAGCCAAAGGCGATTCAATGGCATATAATGAAAGCTTAAATTATGCTTTGGGTTATCCAACTGAACCGGGTTCTACATTTAAACTAGCATCAATGCTTGCTACCATAGATGAATACAACATTTCTTTAGAAGAAAAAATTCAAGTTGGAAATGGCGAATGCATGTATTATGATCGTAAAATGAAAGATGCGCATGCCCCTACAGAGCCCGTAATTAATGTACAACGTGCGTTTGAAACATCGTCAAATGTTGGTATCAGTAAAACGGTAACTAAGTATTTTTCTAAAAATCCAAAAGCGTTTATCGCTAAGTTAAATAGCTTTCATCTCAATCAAAAATTAGGTTTATCAATTCCTGGCGAAGGTGTACCTCGCATTAAACAAGTTAAGGATAAAGACTGGTATGGAACTTCTTTACCATGGATTAGCATTGGTTACGAAAGTTTAGTGACACCATTACAAACATTAACCCTATATAATGCTATTGCAAACAATGGTAAAATGGTTAAGCCGCGTTTTGTAAAAGAAGTTAGAAAAAACGGGATAATTGTAAAACAATATGATACAGAAGTAATTGACGAAAAAATTGTAAAACAAGAAACTGTAAATAAAGCAAAACAATTAATGGAAGGCGTTATAAAAAATGGAAGTGGCAAAGGGTTAAATATTACTGCGTTTAAAGTAGGTGGAAAAACCGGTACGGCGCAAATTGCAAAAAACGGAGATTATAAAAGCGGAGGTACAACTTATCAAGCCTCTTTTGTAGGTTATTTTCCTGCAGAAAACCCATTATATACATGTATTGTAATTATTAACTCACCTAGTAATGGCGTTTATTACGGAGGTGCAGTTGCAGGCCCGGTTTTTAAAGAAATTGCAGAAAAAGTATTTTCAAGTAGCGTTGATTTTATTCAACCAATTAATATAAAAAAAACTAATTTATTAAGCAAAGCACCTGATGTTATTACTACAAAAAGTAGTGAATTAAATTTAGTTGCAAAATCGTTTGGATTACCTTCAATTACAAACTATACAGACAGTTATGTGTATCGTAATCAAAGAGACTCAAGCAAAATAAATGTTACAGCAATAAATTTAGAAGGTCAATTAAAAAAAGGAATTATGCCCAACCTATCCGGATTATCAGCTAAAGACGCATTGTATCTTTTAGAGAATAATGGAATATATGTTAAACTACAAGGCTTTGGGAGTGTAAAAAAACAAAGTATTGAAGCCGGACAAAAATTTAATAAAGGAAATAAGATAATACTAACACTAAGTTAAACCATTACCCTAAGCGTAGTCGAAGGGTGTACAAAATATAAATGAAATAAGGCTTCGACTCTGCTCAGCCTGACAACGAATGAAACTATTAAGCGACATATTATACAAAGTACGACTAGAAGAAGTTGCCGGTTCTACTCACATGGCTATTGCTTCTGTTACATTTGATTCGCGTAAAGTAAAAAAAGATTCTTTATTTATTGCTACAATAGGCACAACCGTTGACGGACATTTATATATTGATAAAGCTATTGAAAGTGGTGCAGTTGCGATAGTTTGTGAAACTATTCCCGAAATAAAAAATGAAAATATTACCTATGTAAAAGTTACAGATTCTTCTTTTGCTTTAGGCATTATTGCTTGTAATTTTTTCGATAATCCTTCTGAAAAAATAAAATTAGTAGGTATTACCGGCACTAATGGTAAAACAACCACGGTTACATTGTTATTTAATTTGTTTAGGTCATTGGGCTATTCAGTTGGTTTACTATCAACCGTTCAAAATAAAATCAATAATGAAATTATTCCTTCAACGCATACCACGCCGGATGCTTTAGCGTTAAACGAATTGTTACATATTATGGTAGAGCAAGGTTGTGAATTTGCGTTTATGGAAGTTAGTTCGCATGCCGTTGTTCAAAACCGTATTGCCGGAGTTCATTTTACAGGTGCCGTATTCAGTAATATTACCCACGATCATTTAGATTATCATAAAACATTTGACGAATATATTAAAGCTAAAAAACGCTTTTTTGATTTTTTACCAAATACAGCTTTCGCTTTAATAAATAAAGATGATAGAAACGGTATTATTATGTTTCAAAGTTCCAAAGCACAACGTTATACTTATGCTTTGCAAACAGTAGCGGATTTTAAATGCAAAATTCTTGAAAACCACTTAAACGGTTTATTTCTAAATATAGATAATCAAGAAGTTTGGGTAAAATTAATAGGAACATTTAATGCTTATAATGTACTATCGGTATATGCTACAGCGGTTTTATTAAAGCAAGATAAAGTAAGTATTTTAACCGCTTTAAGCAATTTAAATTCTGTTGAAGGGCGCTTCCAATATATTAAATCACCAAATGGAATTATTGGAATTGTAGATTATGCACATACACCTGATGCTTTAAAAAATGTTTTAGAAACAATTAAAGATATCAGAACCGGTGCAGAGCAAGTTATTACTTTAGTAGGTTGTGGAGGCGATAGAGATGTTACCAAACGACCTGTAATGGCTGCAATTGCTTGCGAATATAGCAACAAAGTTATTTTAACTTCTGATAACCCACGTAGCGAGGACCCTGAAGAAATTCTAAATCAAATGCAAAAAGGAGTTAATCCAGTTGATGCAAAAAAAACATTACGAATAGCTGATAGAAAAGAAGCCATTAAAACCGCTTGTCAATTAAGTAAGGCAGGCGATATTATTTTAATTGCGGGTAAAGGCCACGAAAAATATCAGGAAATAAAAGGTGTTAAACATAGTTTTGATGATTACGAAATTTTTAAAGAAACTATTAAACTATTAGGAATATAATGCTGTATTATTTATTTCAATATTTAGATAAACATTTTGATTTCCCTGGTGCGGGTGCATTTCAATACATTTCGTTTCGCGCTGCTTTGGCATTAATTACGTCGTTAATTATTTCCTTAGTGTTTGGTAAACGTATTATAGAGTTTATTCGTAAAAAACAAATTGGCGAAACTATTCGCGAATTGGGTTTAGATGGGCAAAATAAAAAAGCAGGCACACCAACAATGGGCGGCCTAATTATTATAGCAGCCATATTAATTCCTACACTTTTATTTTCAAAAATATTAAATGTATATATTATTTTAATGCTAATATCAACGGTATGGCTTGGTGGTATTGGCTTTATAGATGATTACATTAAAGTATTCAAAAAAAATAAAGAAGGCTTACAAGGTAAATTTAAAATTATTGGCCAAGTAGGAATTGGTTTAATCGTAGGTTGTGTTTTTTACTTTCATCCGGATGTTGTAATTAAAGAGCGTTTAACGCATAACGAAAAACAAGCTTGGGCAATTAATAACACAAGTGGTCAGCAGGATATTAAAATACCTAAATATGCCGAGCAGCCTGTAAAGAATTTAAAAACTACAATTCCGTTTTTTAAAAATAATGAATTAGACTATGGCAGTTTTGTTTCTTGGGCTTGCGATGATTGTTTAAAATACGGTTGGTTAATTTTCATACCAATGGTAATCCTTGTTGTTACAGCAGTAAGTAATGGTGCAAATATTACGGATGGTATAGATGGTTTAGCGGCGGGAACTAGTGCTATTGTTGGAGTTGTATTGGGCATATTAGCATACGTATCAGGTAATACAATCTTTGCTGATTATTTAAACATCATGTACATTCCCAATTCGGGCGAGTTGGTGGTATTTATGGCTGCTTTTATTGGAGCATGTGTTGGCTTTTTATGGTATAATTCTTTTCCCGCTCAAGTGTTTATGGGTGATACCGGTAGCCTTGCAATAGGCGGTATTATTGCGGTATACGCCATAGCAATTCGTAAAGAATTATTAATCCCCATTTTATGTGGAGTGTTTTTGATAGAAAATATTTCGGTGATTTTACAAGTGTATTATTTCAAATATCAAAAAAAGAGCAAAGGTTTAGAGTATGCTCAATCGCATCGTTTATTTAAAATGGCTCCACTACATCATCATTATCAAAAAGTTGGATTTCACGAATCTAAAATAGTAATGCGATTTTTTATTATAGGAATTATGTTGGCAGTTCTAACATTTGTAACGCTTAAACTACGCTAATGATTAAACGCATTGTGATATTAGGTAGTGGCGAAAGTGGTGTGGGTAGTGCAATACTAGCTAAACAAAAAGGCTTTGATGTTTTTGTAAGTGATAAAAATGTAATTAAAGAAAAATATAAAATTCAATTAATAGAAGAAAATATTTTGTTTGAAGAAGGACAACATACTGAAGAAAAAATTTTAAATGCTGATGAGGTAATTAAAAGCCCCGGTATTTCTGATAAAGCAGAACTAATACAAAAGTTAGTTTCTAAAAATATTTCTGTAATTTCTGAAATTGAATTTGCTGGTCGTTATACGTCAGCAAAAAAAATATGCATTACAGGTTCTAACGGAAAAACAACTACTACATTATTAACCTATCATATTTTAAAAAAAGCAGGGTATAATGTTGGCTTAGGTGGTAATGTTGGTAAAAGCTTTGCTTATCAAGTTGCTAAAGAAAATTTTGATTATTATGTTTTAGAGCTGAGCAGTTTTCAATTAGATGGTATGTACAATTTTACTGCCGATATAGCTGTATTATTAAACATTACACCCGATCATTTAGATAGATATGATTACAAGTTTGAAAATTATGTAGCCTCAAAATTTAAAATTATAAATAACCAAAGCAACCAAAATTATTTTGTGTATTGCGCAGACGATGAAGTAATAACAAACTTCATGCAACTGCACAAAGTAAATTCTACACTTGTGCCGTTCAGCATCAAAAAACCAATTGAAGGTGATGGCGCATTTTTAACCAATAACCAAATAACCCTTAATTATAAACCAAACCAAAACCAACCCTTAATTATGACAATTGAACAATTAGCACTGCAAGGCAAACATAATGTTTACAACAGTATGGCCGCATCTTTAGTATCACGTATTGTTGATGTACGCAAAGAAATTATCCGTGAAAGTTTACAAGATTTTCAGAATATAGAACACCGTTTAGAATTCGTTGCATCAATAAACGGCATCGAATTTATTAACGATAGTAAAGCTACAAACGTAAATTCAACCTGGTACGCTTTAGAAAGTATGCAAAAACCGGTAGTTTGGATTTGTGGTGGCCAAGATAAAGGTAACAACTATGATGAGTTAACCGAACTTGTAAAAGCTAACGTAAAAGCAATTATATGTTTAGGAAAGGATAATAAAAAAATTATTAAAGCCTTTAAAGATATCGTTGAAACGATTATTGAAACCGATAATGCAGCCGATGCTGTTGCTGTTTCATGTAAAATTGGCAAAAAAGGAGATGTAGTTTTATTATCACCTGCCTGCGCAAGTTTTGATTTGTTCCAAAGTTACGAAGACCGTGGTATGCAATTTAAAGCTGCTGTTCGTTCACTTTAAAAATTATAAATTAAATTTTTTTACGATGAAACTATTCAATTACCTTAAAGGAGATAAAGTAATTTGGGCAATAATGTTCCTATTGTCCTTACTTTCTATTTTAGTAGTTTACAGTGCGGTAGTAACATTAGCGCATAAATTTAAACAAGGAAATTCAGAGTATTATTTATTTAAACACTTTTTGCTAATTGCTGTAGGGTTTGGTATTGCTTACGTGTTTCATAAATTAAAATATACCGTGTTTAGTAAAGTAGCGCAAATAGGTTTTATAGTGTGCATTCCTCTTTTAATATATACGCTTTTAAAAGGTGTAAGTGCCGGCGATGCCTCTCGATGGATTGAAATACCCGGACTAAAACTTACATTTCAATCATCAGATTTAGCTAAACTAATGTTGATACTTTATGTTGCTCGAATTCTAACAATTAAAGCAAAAGAATTAGTCGACTTTAAATCAGTGTTCAAGCATTTATTAATTCCTATCATTATTATTTGCGCGTTGATTTTACCGGCTAATTTTTCTACAGCCGCCATTTTATTTTTTAATTGTATAGTGTTAATGTTTTTAGGGGGCATTCATATTAAAATTATTTTAAAAATACTTGGCATTTGTTTACTAATTTTAACTTTATTTTTTTCATGGGTATGGTTTGCGCCCGACTCTATACCCGGAGGGCGCGGTACAACGTGGAAAGCGCGTATCGAAAATTTTAGAAGCGGCGATACTAAAAGTAATTATCAAAGCGAACAGGCAAAAATTGCAATTGCTACAGGCGGTGTAATTGGTAAAGGCCCTGGTAATAGCACACAACGTGCGTTTTTACCGCAAGCCTCTTCCGATTTTATTTATGCTATTATTATAGAAGAGTATGGCTTGTTAATTGGCCTTGTACTATTATTCTTATATATGATTTTGTTATATCGTGGAATAAAAATTTTAAGAGATAATGAAAAGCCGTTTGGAGGTTATGTCGCTATTGGTTTATCTTTCAGTTTGGTATTTCAGGCATTAGTAAATATGGCAGTTGCTGTAAATTTATTTCCGGTTACCGGTCAACCATTACCATTAATAAGCATGGGAGGAACATCTATTTGGTTTACGATGATAACATTGGGAATTATTATTAGCGTTAGTAAAAACATTGAAGATAGTACAGAAGAAAAATTAGAAACTGCTTAATACGAATAATATCACACTGAGATGAGTCGAAGCATTACTCAAATATAAATTTATCCAATATATTGAAACAATTAAAAGTTATATTAAGTGGCGGGGGAACCGGCGGGCATATTTTTCCGGCGGTTGCGATTGCTAATGAATTAAAAAAATTAGTACCTGTTGTTGAAATTTTATTTGTTGGAGCAATAGGTAAAATGGAAATGGAAAAAGTTCCGGCTGCCGGATATAAAATTATTGGGGTTCCTATTGTCGGGCTTCAACGTAAATTTACTCTACAAAATTTTAAACTCCCTTTTTTAATATTAAAAAGTTTATTAAAAACTAAAAAAATAATTAAGGAATTTAAACCCAATGTTGTTGTTGGCACTGGCGGTTATGCCAGTGGTCCATTGCTAAAAGCAGCAACAAATAATGATATTCCGTCATTAATACAAGAACAGAATTCGTATGCGGGCATTACAAACAAACTACTTTCAAAAAAAGTAAATAAAATTTGCGTAGCTTATGAAGGGATGGATAAATTTTTCCCTAAAGAAAAAATAATTTTGACAGGCAATCCTGTTAGACAGGATATTATAGATATTACCGAAAAAAAAAGTGAGGCCGCTTCTTACTTTAAAATAGACATTACAAAAAAAACAGTTTTAGTGGTTGGTGGTAGTTTGGGTGCTAAAGCAATTAACGAAGCTATAGGAAATGGGTTAAATGAATTTACTACGAATGGTATTCAATTAATTTGGCAAACAGGAAAAATTTATTTTGATACAGCAAAAAAACAAATTGCCGATTTTGAATCTAAAAACATTAAAGCTGTCGATTTTATCTCTCGCATGGATTTAGCTTATGCAGTTGCGGATGTTGTTATATCAAGAGCGGGGGCTGGAGCTATTTCCGAATTATGTCTGGTGGAAAAGCCCTGCATTCTTGTTCCTTTGGCTACAGCAGCCGAAGATCATCAAACAAAAAATGCAATGGCTTTAGTAAATAAACAAGCTGCTATTTTAATAAAAGATAATGAGGTTAACCAAAATTTAATAAAAGAAGCGATTATATTAATAAAAAACGAAAACAAGCAACAAGACTTAAAAAATAATATTAAGCAGCTAGCATTTCATAATTCAGCAAATGTTATTGCGAAGGAGGTTTTGAAACTGGCAAATTATAAAATTTAACGTCAGGCTGAGCGTAATCGAAGCCAAACAAAAAAATGAACATATTAAACTATAAACTCTATTATTTTCTTGGTGTTGGAGGCATTGGTATGAGTGCCTTGGCTCGTTTTTTTAATCACTACAAAAAAATTGTGTATGGTTACGATAAAACATCAACAGCATTAACCGGTCAATTAGAAATAGAAGGAATTTTATGTCACTTTGAAGAAAATGAAACACTTTTAAAAGAAACTCTGAATAAATTTTCAAAAGAAGAAATTTTAATCGTTTACACACCGGCTGTTCCCAAGGAACATTCTGAATACTTATACGCTCTAAATAATGACTACACAATTTTAAAGCGTTCACAGGTTTTAGGCGAAATATCCAAGCAATTTAAAACTATTGCTATTGCTGGTACTCATGGAAAAACAACAACTACAACTATAGTAACACACCTCCTAAAAAGTGCAGGGATTAATTGTTTTTCGTTTATGGGCGGTATTTCAAAAAATTACAATACAAATTTATTGTTAGGAGATGTAGATGATAAAAATTCATACATGGTTGTTGAAGCTGATGAGTATGATCGTTCATTTTTAACACTCCATCCACAAATAGCGGTAATTACAAGTGTTGACGCAGATCATTTAGATATTTATGGGGATGAAAATCATGTAAAGGAAGGTTACACTTTGTTTAGTAAGCAAATATCAGAAGGTGGAGTTTTGATTGTTAAAAAAAATGTTGATAACGATTTGAAGCTCACTGCAAAACGCCTCATCTACTCACTAAATTTAGATACAGAATATTGTGCCAAATCTATTACAATAGAAAATGCGCAATTTTTTTATAACATACAAAGTCCTATAGAAAACATTAACGCTGTAACTCTTGGTCTGCCTGGTTTACATAACGTTGAAAATTCGATTGCAGCAGTAGCTATTGCGCAAAATTTAGGAATAAAAGGTGATGTTATAAAAAATGCTTTACGTTCTTTTAATGGCGTTAAACGCCGCTTTGATTACAGAGTTAAAACCGATGCTATAGTTTATATAGATGATTATGCCCATCATCCTGAAGAACTAAAAGCAACAATTGGCTCAGTAAAAAAATTGTACCCTACAAAAAAAGTCACAGGTATTTTTCAACCGCATTTGTATAGCAGAACCAGAGATTTTGCCGATGCCTTTGCTGAAAGTTTAGATTTGTTAGACGAGTGTATTTTACTCGAAATTTATCCGGCACGCGAAAAACCTCTTGAAGGTATTACTTCTCAAATGCTGATTGATAAAATGAAATTGAAAAATAAAAAAGTACTTGGTAAAAACGAAACATTAGAATTTTTAAAAACTAGCACGCCACAAGTACTTTTAACAATGGGAGCAGGAGATATAGATGGATTAGTTGAGCCAATTGAAAAAATATTATTATCATATTAACTGTCACACTAAGCGTAGTCGAAGTGTGATTATTAAAAATAAGAATTGAAAAAAATAAATTATAAAAAAGTTTTTGTTACGCTGATTTGGATTATTTCCTTAGCAGGTCTTGCTTTTTCATGGGCATTTGTAAACAAAAGTGAAAACAATACAGTAATAAAAAATTTAAATATCGCGGTTCAAAATAACGATGAAAACCCTTTTATAACTGAAGCTGATATTACATCATTCTTTAAAGATCGTAAGGACTCATTATTAAATAATAAATTCAAAAATATTAATATTCCTGAATTAGAAAAAGCCTTAAACTCTCATCCTGCCATTCAAAGTGCTGAAGTTGCAGGTGATATTAATGGGGAATTAAAAATAAATATTATTCAACGCACACCAGTTTTAAGAATTATTAATAACGATGGTGAAAGTTATTACATCGATTCACAAACAAAATTAATGCCTTTAAGCGAGAATTGCAGTGCTCGTGTAATTGTAGCGAATGGTTATATTTTCGAGCCATTCGGGCGTCGTAGCGAATTTTCCGTCAAACAAATTAAACAAAATAAAATTTTTAAAGATGTTAGTTTGTTAGATGATATTTTAGATGTTTCAAATTATATTTCAAACGATTCTATTCTAGCACCTCTTATTCATCAAATTTATATAAACGAAAACAAAGAAATTGAATTGTTTCCTTGCATTGGTAACCAAAAAATAATTTTTGGTAATGCGGAAAATATTTCTGAAAAATTTAACAAACTAAAATTATTTTATACTCAAGGTCTTAATAAAACCGATGCCTGGACAAAATATTCAAACATTAATTTAAAATATAAAAACATAGTAGTTTGTACTAAAAAATAATTTTTATGGAAAAAACAGTAAATCAAAACAATGTAAACTTAGCTTCTGAATTAGTTGTTGGAGTTGATATTGGTACTACAAAAATTGCCGCCATTGTTGGTCGTAAAAATGAATTTGGTAAAGTTGAAATTTTAGGAATTGGTAAAACCGAATCGCTGGGAGTTAACCGTGGCGTGGTGGTTAATATCGAACAAACGGTTGCTTCTATTAAAGCTGCTGTGGCGATTGCCGCCGATAAAGCAAATGTAGATATTGGCGAAGTAATTGTTGGTATTGCCGGTCAGCATATTAAAAGCATACAGCACCGCGGTATGATTATGCGTCAAAGTTTAGAAGACGAAGTAAATCAAAAAGACATTGATAATTTAATCGAAAGCATGCACCGTATGGTAATGCATCCGGGTGAAGAAATTATTCACGTTATTCCTCAGGAATATATAGTTGATAATGAAATAGGAATTAAAAATCCTATTGGTCACGCAGGCATAAAATTAGAGGGCAATTTTCATATTATTACAGGGCAGGTTAGCGCGGTAAAAAATATTTTTAAATGCGTTACACGCGCAGGTCTTATAACTGTTGATTTACACCTTGAACCATTGGCAAGCGCTGACGCAGTATTAAGTGATGAAGAAAAAGAAGCGGGTGTTGTATTGGTAGATATTGGTGGTGGTACAACAGATGTAGCAATTTTTTACGATGGCATTATTCGCCATACTGCTGTTATTCCTTTTGGTGGAAACATTATTACCGAAGATATTAAAGAAGGATGTGGCATTATTAAAACACAAGCTGAACAATTAAAAGTTCGTTTTGGTTCTGCTTTATCTCAAGAAAATCAGGAAAACGAAATTATTTCAATTCCCGGTTTACGCGGCCGTCCCCACAAAGAAATTTCTGTAAAATTTTTGGCGCAAATTATTCAAGCGCGCATGGAAGAAATTTTAGAGTTTGTGTTGTTTGAAATTAAGAGTAGCGGGTTTGAACGTAAATTAGCTGCGGGTATTGTTGTTACCGGTGGTGGATCTATGTTAAAACATTTACCGCAATTAGTAATGTTAACTACGGGTATGGATTGTCGCATTGGAACACCTAATGAGCATTTAGCGGGTAATGATGACGAATTAAAAAATCCATTGTTTGCAACAGGTGTTGGTTTAGTAATGAAAGGCATTGAAAAATATGAGCGTGATAGTAAACGTGGCATAAATAACTCAAAACCTGAAGTTGAAGTTGATGCTTCGACAGGCTCAATAAACAAGAAAGAAGAAGCCAAACAAAAAAAGAAAGACGAGAAAAAAGTTGTAGGACATTCTCAAAAAAAAATCGGAACATTCTTTAATTCAATTTTAGATAAAACTAAGGATTGGATGACAGATGACTTGGAATAATATAAAAATTTAAATGTTTAATTCTAAGTTTTTAATAAAAAACTTGGTTGAAGCACAAACTATTAAAACTAAAAATTAATAACTAAAAACTAATAAAAATGATGCAATTTGAATTACCACAAGAAGAAAACTCAATTATTAAAGTAATTGGCGTAGGCGGTGGCGGAAGCAACGCCGTTAACCACATGTACCGTTTAGGTATTAAAGGGGTTGATTTTATTGTTTGCAATACAGATAAACAGGCTTTGGAAAAAAGCCCTGTTCCAAATAAAATTCAATTAGGTTTAAAATCTACCAAAGGCTTGGGAGCCGGCTCTATTCCTGATGTTGGACGTGATGCAGCTTTAGAGTCTTTAGACGAAATTAAAAAATTTTTAGGCACCGAAACGCAGATGGTATTTATTACTGCCGGTTTAGGTGGCGGCACAGGTACAGGTGCAGCACCGGTTATTGCCAGCATTGCGCGTGAGTTAGGAATTTTAACAGTAGGTATTGTTACCATTCCTTTTACATTTGAAGGTAAAAAACGCCGTGCACAAGCCGAAGCAGGTTTAGAAGAAATGAAAAAGTATGTAGATACTTTATTAGTTATTGGTAACGATAAATTGCGCGAAATTTACGGCAATTTAAAAATGAGCGAAGCCTTTGAACACGCTGATGACGTCCTTACTGGAGCAGCAAAAAGCATTGCTGAAATTATTAGCTTACACATGCACATTAACGTTGACTTTAACGATGTGAAAACAGTAATGAAAGACAGCGGCGTTGCTATTATGGGTTCAGCTATTGCCAGTGGCGAAAGACGTGCAGTTAAAGCGGTTGAACAAGCATTAAATTCACCATTATTAAACGATAACGATATTAGCGGAGCACGCCACGTATTATTAAATATTATGAGCGGAAGCGATGATATTGATATGGACGAGTTTGGAGAAATTACCGATTTTATACAAGATGCTGCGGGAGGAACTGCTGAATTAATTACCGGTTACGGAACCGACCCATCATTAGGAGATAACGTAAGTGTTACAATTATTGCTACAGGCTTTAATGCAAAACAAAGTACAGGCTTTGAAGCCATTACTTTTAAAGAACGTAAAATTGTAAACTTAGATGAGAAACCAATTTTTGATACTGTTGCGGAAACGAAACAAATTACAATTATTGACGAAATTCAAAATAACGAACCATTTGTTTTTGTAAAAGAAGATAGGCATGATGAACAAAAACATGAAGATGTTACTACAACAATAATTAATTCAGTTGAAGAAAAAACAGAAACAAGTTTTATTATTCATCAATTAAATGAGGAAGTAAAAAATGACGCTTCGACAAGTGTAGATGTAACAGAAACAAAAACAACAATTACAGAATTTACATTTAACGAAATTAAGGATGAAGTAAAAAATACGATTTCCGAAGCGATAAACACAAATGCTGTAAACTTAAACGAAGATACAATTAGCCGCGAAGAACAAATTAAATTGGCGCAAGAGCGTATTCGCAAATTAAAAGAAATTACTTTAAAAATGAAAAGCCCTGAAGGTTTGGCTGCGTTAGAAAAACAAACTGCTTTTGAACGTAAAAATATTTCGTTAGAAAATAAAACGCCAAGCACAGAAAGCACTATTTCACGTTTTACATTAACTGAAACCGAAGATAAAAAAATAGAAATTCGTCCGAATAATTCGTTTTTGCATGATAACGTGGATTAATATTTTTAAATAAAATAAATAATTAATGCGATTCAAAAAAATGAATCGCATTTTTTATTTTACAATTTAAAATGAAGGACAGAGTAAAGATGCAGAGTGTAGAAGTTTAATAGTGTAAACCAATATTATTTAGAAGCCTCTATTTAGTTTTTAAATAAACCTCTTACCGCATCTCTAACCACTTCTCTGCATAATTTATCAACTTCAATATTGTAATTAGTAACGTCCGTTTTTTGTTGGTGTGCTTTTATTTTTATAAATTCTAAATTTAAAGTGCTAACAAAATGCAATAGTTCTTTCACTAAATCGGTATTTTTAAGTGCATTACCTTTTTTGGTTATAAAATTTGCATTAGTTAATTTAGTTTGCCGAGCCGTTAAGCCCACTACATACTGACTATCAGACACAATTTGAATTTGACTAATAGTTGTATTGATATTTGTAATAAATTTAACAGCTTCAATTACAGCTTTTAACTCCATTCGGTTATGAGTGGTGTTTAGCTCTTTACCTTTTAGTACCGTTTTTGTGTCGCCGATAAAAACAATAGCAGCCCACCCACCAATACGATGTTGTGTGTGGCAGCTACCGTCTGTATAAACTATTATCAAGGTTTTTTATTTAAATGGAATGACGATAAAATAAAAACCCTCGTTTATGAATTTAAACGAGGGCTTTTGTAATTTAAATTATTTATTACAATTTATCGGCTTCAACCGGGGCATTGTTATTTAATTTAATAATTGTTAAACCTGCTTTTTTAAATAAGTTAACAAAATACGCTTTATTTTTTGCTGATTTTAAACTTAAAGTTATTGCGCTAAAATCGCCGGTTACTTTACCGGCAGTGCAGCTCTCCACATTTTTATCTTCGCTTAAAATTTTTACTATTTTATCTATTTCAGCTGTTGAACCTGCTTTGTAAACTTCAAAATTTATAACTGTTGCTGCCGCAAAATATTTATTAGCATCAACTGCTTCAGGGTGTTTAATGCACACTGTTTTTGCAGGAATATCCGCTAAAATTACGCTACAGTAATTTGCCGCATTAATTGTTGGCGAAACAACTGATCCTACTAATAAAACCGAAAAGGAAACTATTTTTAAAATTTTCATGATACTTGTTTTTGTCTATCAAAAATACACAAAAATTATGCCATAATCAATCATTTTCGCTTTTTAGCAAAAAAATCGTTCATTAATTGTTCGCATTCTTCTTTTAAAACTCCATTAACAATTTCGGTTTTTGGGTGTAAAATATTTTTTTCTAAAATAGAAAATCCTTTTTTTAAGTCACTGGCTCCAAAAACTATCTTACTTATTTGGCTCCAACCCAAAGCAGCGCCGCACATAATACAAGGTTCTAAGGTAACATATAGCGTACAGTCTATTAAATATTTTCCTCCTAAACTATTAGCGGCTGCTGTAATGGCTTGCATTTCGGCATGCGCTGTAACATCATTTAAGCGCTCGGTTAAATTATAACCTCGTGCAATTATTTTAGTATTGGCAACAATTACTGCACCTACCGGTATTTCATCCGCATCAAATGCTTTTTTAGCTTCTTTTAAAGCCTCATGCATAAAATAAGTGTGGTTGTATAAAGACTCTAGTTGCACGTGCAGGTAGTATTGTTAACAATGGTTATGTCGTTAATTTTAGTTATAGTATCACAATCCAAAGCAACAAATTTATAATTATGTAAGTTTTCAAATTCCTTTTTTGGTTGAATAAAATATTCGCCGCATGGCTCCTTGTGCACACTTGTTAAATCATAATTTACTTCAAAATGGCGTAACTGAATTTTTAATAAATACTCGTTTATTTTTAAACAATTTAATTTACATTTTGCTTTTTCGCTTAACTCAATATGTTGAAAAACTAATTCCTGCATTTTGTGTTCGTTTGGTGTAATGCAGCTTCGAGTACCAAACATGGCATAAATAATCATAATGCCCAATCCAAAACCAAAACCGTAAAATTTAAATCGTCTCCAAAAACTGTTCATAAGGTAAAATTACTTTTATATTTGAAACGGAACGCAGATTTAATATAATTAATCAACTCAAAAAAAGTAACAAAAAAAATAAAGACTTAATAAAATTTTGCTAAAGTTTAATTTGCATTGAAACCTGAGGATTTTACCTCTTCGCGAACAGCCAAAATCATCCTTCACAAATGCCAACGCGTTTTTATGCAAATAGACTTTAACACAAAATCTTGTAAGGCCGTAAACTATGTTCGGAAATTTTCCTTATCATCGTTTTATAAATTATCTAATATTGCAACCAATTGTTTGGTTAAATTTTTACGACTGTAATTAGCAATCGCTTTTTCGTTTCTGTTTATTTTTTCGTTTTTAAATAATTTTAAAATATTTTTTTCTAAAGTTGACGCATCTTCAAAATTACTTATTAAACCTACTTGTGTTTCGGTCATAATTTTAGCTAAATCGCCATCTGTTGGCCCTATTGCCAAAACAGGCACATTAGCAAGCATGTATTCAAAAAATTTACCAGTTAAAATGCCTTTTGCGTTTTTAGTGTTATTTACCAAAAGTAATAATACATGGCTTTTTTGTTGCTCCATAATTACTTCGTTATGCGGCAAATAATCTATCTTATATACATATTTACTTAGCCCGAATAGTTCTATCTGCTCATTTACATAAATATCTATTTTACCAACCAGTTTAATTTGTAATTGCTTTTCGAATTCAGTATTTTCTTTAATTAGTTTGCTTAACACCTTCCATAAAACATCAGGATTTCTGTCTTTAACCAAAGTACCTACGTGAGCTACACTGAATTTTTCGTCTTTGGTAACGCTTGTTGTTTTTATGTCTTCATCGTCATAACCGTTAGTTATTACTTTAAATTTATTTTCCTCACGCTGAGTAGTCATGCTGTGCGCAGTGGAAGCATACATCTCCTCAAATTCATTACTCATTGTTTGGCCTATACTTAAAACACAATCTGCATTTGTAATTACACTTAATTCTTGTTTGTGGTGTTTTTTATCGGCCCATTTGCTTAACATTAATTTTTCGTAAAAATCAATGTTTGTCCAAGGGTCTCTAAAATCGGCTATCCACTTTAAATCAGGATTTTGTTTTTTTAATCCCAAAGCTATTAAGTGCATACTATGTGGTGGACCACTGCTAATTATTTTTTGAATATTGTTTTTTTTAATATACTCATTCAAATAGTTTATGCTTGGTTTTATCCAGTATTTGCGAGCATCGGGTATAAAAAAATTACCGCGTATCCATACACTTATTTTTTGAGTGAAGCCTGTTTTTTTTGTTTCGTTTAAAAACGATGCGTTTATTTTATCATCTTTTTTACGCCCAATAAATTTTTTATAAATGCTATACGGTTCCCAAATGGGCGTTTTTAAAACGGTACTATTTGGTGGAATATCTTTTTGTAAACTCTCATCAATTACTGGCATTTCGCCATTAAGGGCGGTGTAAACAACGGGTTCGTAATTAAACTCACGCAAATATTTTACAAACTTAAGCCAGCGTTGCACACCAGCACCACCACTTGGGGGCCAATAATAAGTGAGTATTAAAACTTTTTGCAATATTTAAGTTTAGAAAGTTTGTGAGTTTAGAAAGTTTAAATTTTATTAAGCAAAGCTAAAAATAAATTGTGGGTAAATAGTAAAACATAAATTTTAAACAGGCTCTAATTTTATAACTAATTAAAATAAAAGCGACGAACCAAAACCTAAAGTGGGTGGAATTTTATTTATTTTTAATTTTTTGTCTAATTCAATTATTTCAGTAAGTTGTTGTTTTACCTCGGTACTTATTACTGTAATTAAAGGTAACAACGATTTTTGTTGATGGCTTCGTAATAAACCTTCGTTAAAGTGGCAGCCCTCGGCTTTAAATGTTATTAAGGGCAAGCCTTGTAGCATAAGTAAATAAACTACTAAAAGGCGTGCTGTTCGTTTGTTGCCATCACAAAAGGGCTGGTTTGCCCATATTTGAAAAGCTAAATGTGCGCTTTGTTCCAACACATGCGCTATTTTTAAATTTTCGTCTAACTCGGCAATCATGTTTTTTTCAATGGTTTGGCTGTTCGAAAACGGTTCAATTACGCCTTCTTTGCCATCTAATAAAAATTTTATACTATTATTAATTACTTTAAAAGCTCCCAATTCCTGTTTCTGAGATTTGTAGTTAGTGTAATATTCATCAAATTTCCATAATGCCGATAATAAATTTTCGTTAAACGTTTTAATAATTTTAATAGACAATGGATATTTATTTTTTGCCATAAAAATACACGTATCCAATGCTTTAATATGCCCTTTTACCTCTAAAACATCCTTAAACTGTACCTCTGTAGTAAAGCTCATTTTATCGTTTATAATACTGTAGGTATCGGCAAGTTTAAGTCTGTTTCCCTCCAATTTATTTGAGTTAAAAATAAACTCAGCTTTTTTGTCTTCCCACCATTGGTCGGGTAAAATAATATTTGCTTGTAAATACAAGTCAACTATTTTATTAAATTCCTTATCCATTGCTATATAAAAGTAATAATAATTTAGAGGGTTTATATCTTGAAAATACATAAATTATTCGTAACTTTAATTAAATAAAAACTAATTTAAAATGCAAGTAGTATTAAAAATAAAGGTAAAAAAGGGTTACACTTGTTAGATGTTCTTAAAGATTTACCGTATGTAAAAATTACACCTTTTACGAGCAAAAAAATTTTAAGTGAAAAAGAATTGTTGATTGAGGAAATTAAAGAGGCGGTTAAAGATGTTAACTTAGCAAAAAAAGGAAAATTAAAATTAAAATCAGCTCGCGATTTATATAATGAGCTATAATATTTTACCCACTCCGCCTTTTGATAAACAATTAAAACGTTTGACTAAAAAATATCCGTCACCTAAAGTAGAATACCTTAAACTTGTAGAAGAGATTGAAGAGACTTTCGAAATAGGTACTAAAATTGGAAATAATTGCTACAAAATACGCTTAGCTATTGCATCAAAAGGTAAGGGCAAATCAGGTGGCGCAAGAATAATTACAAATATAGTTGTTACAGCAAAAACAGTTTACCTACTTTCTATTTACGATAAATCTGAAAAAGAAAACCTAACAGATAAGGAACTTACTGAACTTTTAAAATTGGTAGATAAATAAAAAAACCGTTATCTTTTAATAACGGTTTTTAATTTTTTAACTTACTTCACAAGGAATGCTGGTTGTTCCCGAAGTGTAATTTGATTTTTTACAATCCTCCTTAATTTATCAATATCGCTTTTACTAGTTGTTTTTCTGCTAGTTTGCGATACAACAGTTCCACTCTCGTCTTTACATGTGCAGGTAGCTTTTTTTACACACGAGCTAAGTGATACTATAGCAACAAATGCAATTAATACTAATTTTTTTGTATTCATTTTTTTAGTTTTTAAATTTTAAGTGGAAAAAAAATCTATTATATAGTGTACTTTATTATAGAGTACCTTGTTTAGTACCCGTTTTTGATTTTTGTTGTATGGCAAAAACAATAAATGTTCCTGTAAGTGCAGAACTGCTATCAATTTCTAAACGATTGCGTGAACTTCGTAAAAAGAAAGGTTTTAATAATTATGAACACATTGCGTTTGAATTAGGGATGTCCAGAAGTGCTTATTGGCGATTAGAAACTGGCGTTAATTTTGAACTCAAAACGCTTATTAAAATTTGTAAATTATTAGATATAACACTTGAACATTTTTTTAAAGGTATTGAATTACCGAAACCAAAAAATACAACTAAAAAGTAAAATTTTGCAAATTATAAAAATCTGCGTTATCAGCGCTCCCATAAAACTATTCTAAACCCCAATTTTTATTTTATAAATAATTTTGCGTTATTTAAGGTTTTTAAATTAAATTATATGAAAGTTGGCATTCCAGCGGAAATTTCCCCTAACGAACTAAGAGTTGCCGCAACTCCAAAAACCGTAAAACGCCTACAAAAACAAGGCTTTGAGGTGTATATTGAACACAACGCCGGCGTAAAAGCAAATTTTTCGGATAAGGAGTTTGAAGAAGCAGGTGCTAAAATTGTAAACACAGCGGCCGAAATTTATGGTAAATCGGATATTGTACTTAAGGTTAAAGAACCTTCGTTAGAAGAAGTAGATTTAATGCACGAAGGCTTAGTAATGCTAAGTTATTTATGGCCTGCACAAAATCAAGCTTTATTGCAAAAGTTAGCCGATAAAAAAGTAAACGCCATTGCAATGGACGCTATTCCTCGTATTTCCAGAGCGCAAAAAATGGATGTATTGTCATCG
>JAYVGH010000154.1:0-1516 GCA_043772435.1 Bacteroidota bacterium | reverse complement strand
AAATCAAAAAAATTAATTTTAAATTAAATTATGGCAAATCAAGACAAATTTACAAGCGCACCAGCACCACAAATTACCATACAGGCTGATGCTGATAACTATCGCATTAACCTAGGTGTGTTAACCGAATTTATTGAGCAAACCAATAAATTTATGTCGTACGATAATATTGTGTGCGAAATATCTACAATAGAATCGTTTGTGTTAGGCGATGATGAAATGAAAGATTTAAGTGCCGAAGCTTTAAGGCGTCCGTTAAAACTTTTACGAGAAATGCGTTTACTTTTTGATCAGATAACCTATAAATTAGAATAAAAATATTGCCCATTAGTTGCCTTGCTGTGAGTGTTTGGTAGTAAACCCCCTTAATTGGGGGTTTATTTTAACTAAACGCCATTTGCAACTTCATCATTTCCCTTAACTTAACCTGCTCGGCAATGTGTATGTACTTCATTGTTATATCGGTAGAGCTATGGCCCATTAATTCCTTTATTATTATAACAGGTATACCGTTTATGGCACATAAAGTGCCAAAAGTATGCCTTGCAACGTGGCTAGTTAAGTTTTTCTCAATCCCAGCCATAGAGGCTATAACTTTTAAGCGTTTATTGTATTTAGCTTCGGATATTAAACAAAATGTATCTGTTTGTAGTGTATTTATAAAATCTAGGGCTAAGGGTATAATGGGTATTTTTAATGTTTTCTTTTTGCGGGTAATTACCCCTTTTGCGGGTTCAAAAACAATATCATTGCCTACAATCCAAGTTTTGTTCCATCGTTTTAAATCCGAAATTCGCAACCCTGTAAAACAGGCAAATAAGAATGCCCGTATATCTCTTTTATCGGTACTGTTTAAATTTTCGCTATTGTATAGCTTAAAAATTTTTTCGACCTCTTCTTTATCTAACCAAGTAGGCTCGCTACCATAACATGGCGCAACAAACCGTTTATAATCTACATTTACGGCTAGTTTATCTTTCATCAAAGCGATGTTTAAATAAGCCTTCACATCTTTAATTCTACACCACGATGCGCTACTATCCATATTCATATTTAAAAAATCGTAGAACTTGCTTAACATTTCACTATCTATCAAAGAAATAGGGCAATCTAGCTGTTTGGTAAACTTTAAAAACCACTTAGCCGATGCTTTATGACACCGCATTGTTTGGTTTTTAATTTTGTTTTCTAGATAACGCTCAGTAATTTTCGAGGTCATATATTTCTCGAAACCCTTAAATTTATTGTAGTGCCTGGCGGTAATAAGTACATCGGAGAGTGTAAATGTATGGTCACGCAACATAAACTTACGGGCACATTCCCAATATTTATTGCGCTCCATTTCTATAATGGCAGTATAGGGTTGTAAATCTTGGTCGCCATCGTACCGGGGCAGTAAGTCTACCCCATTTTTGGCTATTTTTTTAAGAGGCCAAGAGATATTCAACTTCACATGTACTATTTCGCCATTACAGTATATTTGTAGATATAGAGAAACTTCACCCGATAATTTTAC
>JAYVGH010000153.1:0-14367 GCA_043772435.1 Bacteroidota bacterium | reverse complement strand
TAATCACAACCATCTTGTACTTTTAAAAACGAGCGGGTTCTATCGCCAACACTAAAGGCATCTACAAAAAAATCAGCCTCGCTAATTTCGCAATTATGAATTTGCGCGTGTTCATTTTTTGAAGAAAGATTAATATAGTTTAATAATTTAAATTTTTCGGTAGCACCAAGCACTACATCTACCCCTTCGATATTTGAAATTTCGTTTGGTTTTAATTGAGCATAACAACCCACAACAGCTATAAAAGCTTCAGGGTTTTTAGATAAGGCATTTTTTACAATGGTCTTACATTCTTTGTCCGCATTTTCGGTAACAGAACAAGTATTAATTACATATACATCCGCCGCTTCGCTAAAATTCTTTTTAAGAAAACCTTTTTCGTAAAATAAACGGGCTATAGTAGATGTTTCTGAAAAGTTTAATTTACAGCCCAATGTATGAAAAGCAACCGTTTTATTTTGAAAATGCATTAGAGTGCAAAGATAGTTATTTTAGTGATTAGTGTTAGAAGTTTCAATACGCTTCGACTTAGCTCTTCTTAACTCGATTATATTTTTATTCCTAAAATACAAACATCATCCACTTGCTCTAAATTACCTTTCCAACTTTGAAATTGTTGGTTAAGGATTATTGATTGTTGACTTAGAGGTTTAGTATGATTCTCTATTAGTAGTTCGGTAAGTTGTTTATATTTAAATTTTTTACCTTTTGGTCCGCCAAATTGATCAGCAAATCCGTCGGTAAATAAATAAATTATATCATCCGGTTGTAAATTTAATTTTTGATTGGTGAACTTTTTCACATTATCTTCAATAAACGCACCTACGGGAAATTTATCCGCTTTTATTACTTGTAAATTACCGTTACTTATTATATATATTGGATTGTTTGCTCCGGCAAAATAAATTTCTTTGGTTTTTTTATTAATAGTTAAAAGTGTAATATCCATTCCATCTTTAATTGACGATTCGTTATAACTTTGATGAAGTGAATGTGTAAGATAGTAGTTTACTGAATCTAAAATTTCGCCTGGCAGTATTAAATTTTTTTCAAGTACAGCTTTATTTAATAAATTATAATTTACAATACTCATTAATGCGCCAGGCACTCCATGCCCTGTACAATCTGCAGCTGCTACAAAAATATAATCATCTGTATGCTCTAACCAATAAAAATCACCACTTAAAATATCTTTTGGATTATAAAGTACAAACGAATTTGGCAAAAGATTATACCACATTTTATCGGGGGGTAATATAGCCTCTTGAATACGTTTTGCATAACGTATACTGTCGCCAATATCTTTATTTTTTTCTTCAACAATGTGTTTTTGATCTTCAATGATTGAATTTTTTTCTTCTAGTAGAGTATTGACTTTACGTTGTTTTTTTAACCCGCTAAATATAAAAAAAAACCCTCCTAATAAAAGCACACATCCCCCAAAAGCGGCATAAATAATTAATTGTTTATTATTGGCTTCTAATTCTTTCTTTTCAAGTTCTAATTTAGTTTTTGTGGATTCATATTTAGTTTGCATGTCGTTTAAAGATTTTATAGACTCGTGGCTATAGATGCTATCCTTAATTGTTATGCAACTATCTTGATATTGGAATGATTTATCAAAATTTCCTAATTTAAAATTTACTTCCCCAAGGTTATAAAATAAATTTTCTTTTAGAGATAAATCATTTTCATCAACATATTTTAAGGCTTCTGAGTAATTTTTTTCAGCGTCTTTATAATTACTTAAATTATAATTTATACTACCAATATTTATATAGCATTCTGCTAAACCTACTATATTTTTATTTTCTAAATTCAACTTTAAAGCATCCTTATAGTAGTTTTCAGCTTTAGATAATTGATTTTTTTCATAAAAGATTGATCCAACATTTAATAATATACCTGCAATTTCTAGATTATGTTTTTGTTCTTTTTCAATTTGCAAAGCTCTGTTATAGTATTCTAAGGCTATATCGTAATTTTTTTGTTCGCTGTAAATATTACCTAACAATATATATGCACTTGAAACAGAATTCTTATTACCTATTTTGGTTGCTACATCTATACTTTTTTTATAAAATTCAATACATTTACTACTATTTTTTAATCTATGATTAATTAATCCAATTTGTATGTAGCATTTAGATACATATTTGTGGTCTTTAAATTTTTCATACAAATTAAGAGAGTTAAATATTAATTCTGTCGCTAATTTAAAATCATTTGCGTTTATATAATATTTTCCTAAACCAAAATTTGCTTTAGCTATATATAATTTATTATTTGTTTTTAGTCCAATTAATTTTAAATTAGATAAAATAGAAAAGGCTTTATTTAAATTTCTATATTTAATACAATGTGCAGCATAATTAAATTGAGCGTTTAAATAATTAACAGTATCAAATTGTATTGTGCTTAAAAATAATCTCTCACATAATAGTTTGCTTTCATTTTCATTTATAAAAACTAGCTCTTCAGCCATTAAATTTTCTATTTCTAATTTACAACTTTCAGTTACGCATTTGCCAAATTTAAACCGCAAACTATCTATTAAAGCTTGCGATTTAAGCTTAATAGTAAATAATAATAATATTATTAGTAGTAATGTAAATTTTAGTTTCACAATAAAAAATAGGTTAGATTTTAAAAATCTAACCTTTAAAAAAATTAGCTACCTATTGGTTTTAAAGCTGTTGCCGTAATTTTGCCATTACCCGCAACACGGGCAAATCTAACAATACTTTTAACATCAATGCCAATTTCTTTAGCGTAATTTTGTTCAAATGAAATTTTATCGTTGTTTTTATCAATTAACACACCTATTCCTGTCGAAAAATCAATACTTTCAACTATACCCTTTTCTACTGGATCTAAAGATACCCCATAGGTATCGCTCCCAACTTGCACAGTAATAAATTGCACTATTGAGTCAACCTGTAATCCCAACTGTTCACCAAAGGGTTGCTCAAATAAATAATCCTTTTTTGTACTGGTATCAGTAACTGTTCCTGTAGTTCTGAACGTAGGTTCATGTCTTACAATCTTAACTTTTCCTCTAATTGCCATAATATGTGTTTTAATTAGTTTATAATGCACTAATGTAAAAATTACTTTTATAAAAGCAATAAGTATACATTAATAAATTTTTTAAATTTAATAAATTGCATTTTTTCACACTTTTTTGCATAAAATTACGTTATTAGGTACACTGTTTGTTTATATTTGATATATGTTTAATGCTATAAAAATTAGTTTATTAATTGTTTTTACCCTTCCTCTTTCTGTTTTTTCACAAAAAAACACCGAAGATGAAGATTACGTTAATGATAATGTATTAAAATACGACGATTATACTTACAAACCCACCATTAAAACGGTTCAGTGTTACGAATCTACCTGGGAATATGCCGCTCCTATAATCGACCTTAATACTCCTCAACAAATTCAATTAAGTTTTGACGATTTGGATAACGATAAAAAACAATATTCATTAACTTTTGTACATTGTAATGCCGACTGGACGCCCAGCGATTTAATAATTAGCGAATACCTTACCGGTTTTTTTGATTTAAATATTATAAATTTTGATTACGCGGTAAATACACTTCAAAAATACACGCATTACAGCGTTATGTTTCCGCAACAAAATATAAAATTTACTAAAAGTGGCAATTACTTAATGTATGTGTATTTAAATGGCGATAAAAAAGATTTAGTGCTAAGTCGTCGTTTTTTGGTGTATGATAACAAAATTACCATTGCTACAACTTTTAGACAGCCTATTGGGGGCGAAGACCAATACAATAAACAGCACATCGATTTTTCAATTTATAATTCAGGTTACGACATTACCAATCCTTATGCCGATTTAAAAGTGGTTATTACACAAAATAACCGTTGGGATAATGCCGTTACCAATATTAAACCCACTTTTATGGGAAATAATACCCTAACCTATTCATTAGATGATGCCAGCACTTTTAATGGTGGTAACGAGTTTAGGTATTTTGATATAAGAAGTCTTCGCTTTTTAACCGAACGTGTAAAAGAAAACTACAAAGACGAAAATTTAAAAAACCATACAGTTCTTTATCCCGAAGAAAGCAGAGCAACTAAAGCCTACACATTTTACAACGATATTAACGGCAGTTTTTTAATTAAAAACACCAATGCCATTGGTAATCCTGACTTAGAATCTGATTATGTTTACGTAGAGTTTTTTTTACCATACATAAACCCCGAACCAAGCGGAAATTTTTACATAATGGGCAAATTAACCGATTGGCGAATGAATAAATTAAGTAAATTATCCTATAACCCAAAACGTTTTGGTTACGAAGCAAAGTTATATTTAAAACAAGGATATTATAATTACATATACGTTTTAAGCAACGATAATAATAAAAGTGGCGATGAAACCATTGTAGAAGGCAGCCATTGGGATACCGAAAATAACTACAACTTTTTTGTGTATCATCGTAAAATTGGTACATATTACGACCAACTAATTGGTTATAAAAAATTAAATTCGTTAAAGCGATAAATATTTAAGATACGGATTTGATAAATAAACCTTAATTTAGTATATATATTTAAGTTTATATTAGTGATAATTCGTGCCTAACATTTTTTGTGATTTCCAACCAAAAAACATCTTCATTATTTAAGTATTTTTAAACCTTATGAATAAATTGAAAATTTTTATTTTTTGCAGTGTATATTCAATGTCAATTTTCTCACAACCACAGGTTATTGATAAAGTTGTAGGCGTAATTGGTAAGTACCCTGTTTTGCTAAGCGATATACAAAATACAATGATAGAGCAAGAAAAACGCGAACAAGGTTTAAACAAATGTAAAGCGTTCGAAATGTTAGTTTTTCAAAAATTACTGGTAGCGCAAGCCGATAGAGATAGTGTAGTTGTAAATGATAGTGAGGTAGATCAAGATTTAAACCGCCGTATGAATTATTACATACAACAATTTGGTAGCGAAGAAAAATTAGAAGCTTTTTACGGTAAACGCACTAATGTAATTAAAGACGATTTACGAAACGAAGTAAAAGAACAACTTGTAGCTCAAAAAATGCAGGGCAAAATTACCGGCGAAGCGAAATTAACGCCTGCCGAGGTACGCATCTATTTTAAATCGTTGTCTGAAGATAGTTTACCTCTGGTTAATTCAGAAGTAGAATTACAGCATATAGTTAAAAAACCAACTTTTAGCGCCGAAGAAAAATTAGCCGCTAAACAAAAGTTAGAAGAATACCGACAACAAGTTCTTAGTGGAAAAAAAGAAATGAAAATTATGGCTCGTCTTTATAGCGAAGATCCGGGTTCTGCTAAAGATGGTGGTTTTTTGTCTTTTACCCGAAATCAAATGGTTCCTGAATTTGAGGGCGTTGCCTTTAAATTAAAAGAAGGTGAAATATCAAATGTGTTTGAATCAACTTTTGGTTATCATTTTATACAATTAATAAAACGTAAAGGCGAGTTTTTAGATGCACGTCATATATTATTAGTTCCAAAAATGACCAATACTGATTTTTTTAACTGTAAATTACAATTAGATTCTATTTTGCAATGGATAAAAGAAGGTAAATATACGTTTGAAGAAGCGGCGCGTTTATTTAGCGATGATAAAGATACCAAACAAAATGGCGGGCTTATGATAAATCCGCAAACGGCTAGTACAAAATTTGACAACGAAACATTAAGTGAAATAGATCCAAATTTAATTGTTACTTTAAACAGTATGCAAATTGGCGATATTAGTAAATCTATGCAATTTGTTAGCCCTGTAGATGGCAAACCCGGATTTAGATTGTTAAAGTTAAAGAATAGAATTGACCCTCATAAAACAAATATTAAAGATGATTATCAAAAACTGGCACTAATGGCAACTGCCGAGCATAATAAAAAAATGATAAGAGATTGGATTAAAAAACGTTCTAAAATAACTTACATAAAATTAGACCCTGAGTTTAGTTGTAAGTTTGAAAATGAGTGGACAATCTCTAATTAATCTTAATTACTGTTATACACAAGTGAGTTTAATGATTCTCTAATACAAAAAATCAAACGTTAATTTACACTTTAAAAACCTTCCCTTCCAACGCCAACTCACAATTTTCAAAAATGGGTGTAGCCTCGGCAATAAAACTGCTTAAATTACCATAGCGAGCAGAAAAATGGCCTAATAACAATTTTTTAGCGTTGGCTAACGTTGCAATTTCGGCAGCTTGTTTGGCAGTGCTATGAAATGTTTTTTTTGCCCTATCTTTTTTATCTTCTAAAAAAGTACTTTCGTGGTACACCAAATTTACATCCATAATGTATGGTACAATTTTTTTATAAAAAATGGTATCGCTGCAATAAGCGTAACTACGTGGCAATGGTGGTGCAATGGTCGCTTCTTTATTTTTAATTAGTTTACCGTCCTCGTTTACAACATCTAAGCCTTTTTTTAATTTTAAAATATCTGCTACCGAAATATTTAATTTTTCAAGTTTATATTTATCTACATTTCGGGGCAAGAGTTTTTCTTTAAACAAAAAACCGGTACAATAAATACGGTGCTTAAGGGGAAAGGAATATACTTCCACTTTAGCATCTTCAAACAATAAATTTAACCCTTCATTATTTGTAAATCGCCACACAATTTCAAAATTTAAAACGGTAGCCGATGCTTTATTAATTATATCAATTATTAGTTTTAAATCTTCAGGGCAATAAATTGTAAGCTTTTGTTTTCTGCCCAAAAGGCTCATGGTACTTAATAAACCCGGTAATCCAAAAAAATGGTCACCATGCAAATGCGAAATTAAAATATGGTCAATGGCTTGTAATTTTGCTTTGTATTTACGCAATTGAATTTGCGTAGCTTCGCCGCAATCAATCAAAAAATAACGCTCGGCAATATTTAACAATTGTGAAGTAGGGTGCCTTTCGGCTGTAGGGCTAGCACTCGAAGAACCAAGTATTAATAAATCAAAAGTTTGTTGGTTCATTGTAACAATTTTTTTAATCACATAGTATTGACGTTTTTGAGTTCACTGAAATTTATTTACATCCAACTATTTTTTGATTATTTATATTTAACTCCGTGCCCTCTGTGTTAATTTATTTATAAAATAACCATTTACCAATTTCTCTCCAACTGGTTTTTTTACCATACATTAAAATACCTGTACGGTAAATTTTTCCGGCTAAATAAGTTGTGCCAATAAACGATGCAAATAAAATAGAAAGCGATAACACTAATTCCCATAAAGGCACACCGTTTGTTATACGGCTCATCATAACAATGGGCGACGTAAACGGAATTATGGAGCCCCAAAAAACAGTAGCGGAATCGGGATCCATAATTGTTTTTGTAGATATAAAATAACCCGCCATAAGTGGCATCATAATAGGCGTTATAAATTGCTGGGAGTCCGCCTCACTATCTACAGCACTTCCAACTGCTGCCATAATTGAACTATAAAATAAATAGCCACCAATAAAAAATAAAATAAAACAAATAAATACTTCTGTAAAATTTATTTTTTCAATTTTACCTAATATTTCAAACATTTCTAATTTATCATCAAACTTTTGCAATTGATCGAAATTAACGTTAGTGCCATTTTTTTTAACCAACTCTTGTTGTTGATTAAACTTTGCCATTTCAACTTTAGCATCTTTTAAAAATAAGGTTGATAAAACTGTTGTTAAAACCAATGTTATAATTCCCATTACAATAAATTGAATAATTCCTAAAATAGCAACTCCAAAAATTTTGCCCAACATTAACTGAAATGGTTTTACACTTGATACAATTACTTCTACAATACGGTTTGTTTTTTCTTCCATTACGCTTCTAAATACCATCATACCATACAATAATATAAACATAAACATTAACGCACCGGTTAAAAAACCAAAAAAACCAAAGCTACTTTGCTCTTCGGTTTTACCTTTATCATTTACCTTTTCTAAAATTAGTTTTACATTAGTTTTTGAATTAGAAATAATGTTTGGATCTATATTGTTTGCCTTTAATTTATTTTCATAAATAATACGCTCCATTTGGTCTTTAATATATGTTTGAAAGGCAAAACCCGGCGATTTTTTATAAAATAATTTTGTTGCCCCTGCCCCTCCTTCAATAATATTGGGCGAAATCCAAAGTACACAACTGTATTTTTTATCCGAAAATTCTGCAACTGCTTTTTCTAATTTTTGGTTACTAAATGATAAAGAAATATAATCGTTACCAACTAATTTATCGGTAAATAATTTTGAATCATCAATTACTAAAACGTTTTGTTCTGTTTTTTCTGATTGCGACATTTTTATAATAAACCCCAAGAAGCCCGTTATTAAAAGCGGAGCAAGTATGGTCATTATTATAAATGTTTTATTGGTAAGTTTCGATTTTAATTCTCTGCCAATTATTAATCCTATTTTGCTCATACTTACGTAAGTTATTAATGCTTAGTTATTAGTTTTTAATAGTGTTTTACTCCGTAAAATTACTTTTTGTTCCAAGGCTATTTTCAATGTTTGCAGAGCCATAAGTAGCGCTGTTTACCTGTTGAATAAAAATATCATTCATACTCGGTATTATTTCGTTAAACGATAACAGTTCGCAGGTAGGTAAAACATTTTGTAACAACTGACTAGATGTAATATTTTTAGCAATTTTCAGTGTGAAATAATGAATATCGTCTTCCGTATGTTTTTCTAAAACTTCTGCACCCGTCCATAACGCATTGGTAAAGCCCATTACATTGCCTTTAAACGAAATTTTATATGTATTTGTTCTAAACATTTTACGAATTTCTTTTACCGAACCATCCAATACTTTTTGCGATTTGTTAATTAAAGCAATATTATCACACAACTCCTCTACACTACCCATATTATGGGTACTAAAGATAACGGTGGCACCATTTTTTCGTAATTCTAAAATTTCGTTTTTAATTAATTGAGCGTTAATGGGGTCAAAACCGCTAAATGGCTCGTCTAAAATTAATAACTCGGGTTGATGCAAAACGGTTACAATAAACTGTACTTTTTGTTGCATGCCTTTGCTTAATTCTTCAATTTTTTTTTTGTACCAGCTTTGCATTTCAAATTTTTCAAACCAAAAAGCAATGCGTTTTTTAGCTTCGGCTTTTTTCATGCCTTTTAATTGCGCTAAATACAAAACTTGTTCGCCCACAGGCATTTTTTTATACAAGCCTCGCTCTTCGGGCAAATAACCAATTTGTGAAATGTGTTTTTGATTTAATTTTTCGCCTTTAAATAAAATTTCTCCTTTATCTGGCCCTGTAATTTGATTGATAATACGGATTAGTGATGTTTTACCTGCTCCATTAGGGCCAAGCAATCCGTACACAGCTTTTTCGTTAACTGAAATAGATACATCGTTTAAAGCGACGTGGTTGCTATATTTTTTAGAGACGTTATTTATTTGAAGAATTGCTGACATTTATAAAAATATTTATTACCAACCAAAGGTGTGTAAATAAATAGTATTAAGCAATACCATTCATAAAAATTTATATATTTTTAGTTTTACAATTTTATTTAATTGAAACTCTTAATTCTTACTCAATATTTCCCGCCAGAAGTGGGCGCGCCTCAAAACAGATTATTTGAGTTAGCAATACGTTTACAAAAATTGGGAGTTGAAATAACTGTATTTACCGCAATGCCTAACTATCCTCAAATGGAAATTTACGAAGGGTATAAAAACAAAAAATATGAATATGAAGAGTTGGAAGGTTTAAAAATTCACCGCTCAAAAATTTTTGTTTCAAAAAGTAAATCAATCGTTAATCGTTTACGAAACTATTTTTCGTTTGTACTCTCAAGTGCAAAAACAGGAAAAAGAATTAAAGGAAATTTTGATTTTTTAATGTGTGAATCTCCTCCACTTTTTTTAGGTTACAGTGCATTGTATTTAACCCGTAAAAAAAACGCGAAATTAATTTTTAATGTAAGCGATTTATGGCCAGAAAGTGCGGAAAAATTAGGAGTAGTTACCAATAAATGGTTATTAAAGTTAGCTTATAATCTTGAAAAAAAATTATATAAAAAATCTGTTTTGATAACCGGGCAAACTCAAGGGATTTGTTCAAATATAAATCAACGCTTTCCTACTATAAAAACATATTGGCTGCCAAATGGGGTTGATTTAAGTTATTACAATCCCGAAACAATTGAAGAAACAAATTGGCGACAAAAAAATAAGTTTACTCCCGACGATTTTATTTTTTTATATGCCGGCATTATTGGAATTGCGCAAGGTTTAGAAATAATAATAAATGCCGCTAAAAAATTTAAAAACAGTACCTCATTAAAATTTATACTAATGGGCAGTGGACCTGAAAAAGAAAAGTTACAACTTTTAAAAAGCGAATTAAAATTAGAAAATGTATTTTTTTTAGAGCCTGTTTCAAAAAAAGAAATGCCCTTTGTATTAAAATCAATTAATGCAGCTATTATACCCTTAAAAAAGTTAGACTTATTTTTAGGCGCCATTCCTTCTAAAATTTTTGAAAATTTAGCCATGGAAGTACCAATTTTATTAGGTGTTGATGGCGAAGCACGCGAGTTATTTATTACAAAAGGCAATTGTGGTTTGTTTTTTGAACCTGAAAACGAAGCCGATTTAATTGAAAAAATATTACAAATTACAACCCATAAAAATTTAGCTTTACAATATGGTAAAAATGGTAGGCTGTTTGTAAACGAGTTTTTTAACCGCGAAAATATTGCCAACAATTTTTATAACGAGTTATTGAAAATAAAATAATAAAAATGAATATTCCACTAAAACAACGTCTTTTTTATTTTTTTCCTACGCTGTTTTGTTTTTGCTTGCCCTTTGGTTCATTAGTTCTTTCCGGCATTATTATATTATGGGTTGCCTCATCTCTTTTTAATATTGATAAACTACAATTTAAAAAAGGGATAACAAATAAAAACGCTTTGCTCTTATTTTTGTTTTTTGCAATTACTTTAATAAGTGCTTTGTTCTCTAAAAATAAAAGTACTGCTAGTTTTGAAATAGAAAATAAATTAAGTTTTATTTTACTTCCCTACCTGCTTTTTTGTTTTGAAATTCCTGTTCCACTAATAAAACGTTTTATCGTTTCGTTTGTATCAGGTTGTTTTTTTGCTTGTATCGTATTAATTATAAGGTCATCCTACTACTCATTTAACGGGCAATCCGACTATTTTTTTTATACTCTTTTTTCGTATTTTATTCACCCATCCTACTTTGCTATGTATTTAATTTTAGCAATTGTATTAGTCATATTATTTTATGCTAAATGGTTTGTTAATCAAAAAAGTATTGTAATAAGTTCTTATATTTTTGTTTTACTTTTTGGAATTACACTATTTTTATGCGCTAGTAAATTAGGATTAATAAGTTTTGTAATCATTTTACCAATTTTAATTTTACACCAATTAAAAACATTTTTAAATACAAAAAAAATAATTTTAATATTTTGTAGTGTTGTAATTTTAATTGGCATTTCATCAAAACTTTTTCCTACTGTTTTTGAGCGCTTAAACTCAATCACCACTTTAAACATAAATCAATTAGATAAAACATCGTCGGAAAGTACCACCGTTCGTTTTTTAATTTGGCAACAAGCAATTGAACTTATACAACATAATTTTTTATTTGGCACAACAGTAGGCGATGCTAACGATGCGCTTTACACTACTTATAAACAAAATGGTTTAACAGGTGCTTTAGAGCATAAACTTAATGCCCACAATCAATTTATGCAAACATTTATTGGTTTGGGATTAATTGGTTTTATAAGTTTGTGTCTAATTACGATTTGGCAGCTAATAAAAGCTATTAAACAAAAACATTTTTTATTAATTGTTTTTTCGCTATTAATTATTTTAAATTTTTTGGTAGAAAGTATGTTACAATCCATGGCAGGTACTTTATTTTTTGTATTTTTTTATTGTGTATTTAATTTAATTTCAATCCAAAAATTAATAGATGAATAAGCTTTTATCACTATCATTTTTTGTTATTATAAATTTCATTTGTATTTCGCAAACCGAAAATCAATTTTTATGGCCTATTGATTCGCCTCAGGTAATTACCGGTAATTATGGAGAGTTACGTCCTAATCATTTTCATGCAGGAATAGATTTTAGTACAAATGGTAAACTAAATTTACCTATTTACGCTATTGCCGATGGTTATATATCTCGTATTAAGGTAAATTCGACCGGTTACGGAAAATCAATTTACATTACTCATAAAGATGGTAAATTAAGTTTATATGCGCATTTAAATTCCTTTGCTCAAAAAATTGCAGACATTGTAAAAAAGGAACAATATAAAAAACAAAATTACGAAGTTGATTTTAAATTAAACCCAAATGATATTAAAATTACGGCAAAAGAAATAATTGGATTATCCGGAAATTCAGGCAATTCTACTGGTCCGCATTTGCATTTTGAAATTAGAGATGAGCAAAGCGAAACTCCGCTAAATCCATTAGAATACTACGAAGTAAACGATACTATTGCCCCAACAATTCAACAAATTGCATTTTATAATTTAGCCGATACAAGTTCCCCAAAATTTTTAAGTGCTTATAAAATTAAACAAACAAAAAAAGACAGTTTAGTTTTATTAAAAGATTCTATTATTTTAAAACAAGGTATTTTGGGTTTTGCATTTAGTGGATTCGATCAATTTAAAATTAAAGGTTGTCGCAACAATATTTTTTGCGCCAAATTATATTTTGATGGAAAATTAATTTACACACATCAGTTAGATCAAATACATTTTGATGAAAGCCGATATGTAAACGAGTTTAGCGAAGAAATTGAAAAAACAAAATTTCAAAAATGTTTTTTACCTACACTATATCCAAAAGCAATGTATGACAACTGCAAAAATAAAGGGCGTATTTTACTTACCGATACTAATTATCACTCAATACTTTTAACCACAAACGATGAGCAAGGCAACGAGCGGAGTTTTAAATTTTATTTTAAAACAAAAAAATTAAATTATTATTCAAAACCAACTATAAATAGCGACGTGTATGTTAATTGCTCTAAAGATTTTATGATTAGTAAAAATAAATTGCAAATTTTTATACCCGCGAACACACTCTATTACAGCACTGCTTTAATTTTTGAAAACACCATTGAAAATACAGGTAAACTTATCATTTTACCTACTGATTTACACTTAAAATCTACCTCCATTGTTGGGTTTGAAGTACCAAAAAAATATTTACGCAATAAAACAAAATTAGTTTTAAAAAGTGGCACATCGGTTTTAAAGCCTATTAACGTTAACGATTCGGTATTTTACAGTGTGCAAAATTTTGGCTGGTTTCAGTTAATCCAAGATACAGTTGCACCGAAAATAAAAACGCAAATACCCGAAAAAAAATTAAATGCTATTAAAAAATCAAATTCAATTTCATTTATAATGATTGATGATTTAAGTGGCATTTTTAAATACAATTTATTTGTAAACGACAAATGGGTTTTAGGCGAATACGATGCAAAATCTGACGTAATAACTTATAATTTTGATGCAAATACCCCCTCCGGTACTTTGAATATTAAATTAGAGGCAAAAGATAAAGTTGGAAATAATACAACTTTTGAATATAAAGTACTATCACATTAATATTTTAACGTTAATTATTAAATTATTTCAATAAAACAAGCCTCACTTTTTCAATTATTTTAATATTTGACGATTTTTAAACCGCTTTAGTCGAATGTTAGCCCATTTATATCTAATTTTTTAAGTAGTTTTAAAGAATGGTTAAAGTTAAAAAAATTAACATTTCGTATGATACCTTTTAGAAATAAAAATGTATTCTACATATCATGTTTTTTTATATTAAACCTAACACAGTTTTTCGGCAACCCGCCCACTTACAATTATTTAAAAAACTCTTATTTAAGCCCTAAAACATTTTTATTTTTTAATTTTGCAAAAGGTATTTTATGTACTCCTGAAATTTCAGTTGCAGCGCCTAGTCAAACAATTTGCGCTTCCTCTACAACAATATCTGCTAATACACCAACGGTAGGAACGGGATCTTGGTCTTTAATTAGCGGGTCTGGCATTATATCAAACTCCCTATCTCCAACCACCGTCGTTTTTTCTCTAGCAATAGGTAATAATGTTTTTGAATGGGCAATAATCAATGGGACATGCACTTCCGTCTCAAATATTACAATTACTGTTGACGATAACCCTACTCTTTCTAATGCCGGAACCAACCAAACCATTTGTATTTCCTCAGGTTCAGCTATTTTAAATGGTAACAATCCAACTGTTGGTAGTGGAATTTGGAATGTTA
>JAYVGH010000152.1:0-7213 GCA_043772435.1 Bacteroidota bacterium | reverse complement strand
TGCATTGGTGTTGGGCGATAATATTTTTTATGGAGTGGGTTTAGGTCAATCGCTAAAAACAATTAATAATCCACAAGGTGGTGTTGTGTTTGCTTACCACGTAAGCGACCCTGAACGCTACGGTGTAGTTGAGTTTGATAAATATTTTAATGTACTTTCTATAGAAGAAAAACCTACAGAACCAAAAAGTAATTATGCAGTACCGGGTTTATATTTTTACGATAATAGTGTGGTTGAAATTGCAAAAAACTTAAAACCAAGCCTACGTGGCGAATACGAAATTACCGATGTAAATAAAGAATACTTAAAACGCAAACAACTTAAAGTAAGCATTATGGATAGAGGCACTGCCTGGTTAGATACCGGCACGTTTCCATCGTTAATGCAAGCGGGGCAATTTGTGCAGGTAATTGAAGAGCGTCAGGGATTAAAAATTGGTTGTATTGAAGAAGTGGCTTTTAAAATGGGTTATATAAATAAGGAACAACTAGTTAAAATTGCCACACCTTTAACAAAAAGTGGCTATGGAACCTATTTGTTGGAGGTGGCAAATAATAACTAAACGCTCTACATTTTTTAGCCACAGATTACGCAAATATATTTTTCCACCGGCAAAATCAATGCAGTTTGTGGCAACTTTTTAAACGATGATTGAAACATAAATTTTACGTGAATAACTATCAACATTTATTACAATTATTTTTATCACATTTAGAAAAATACACTTCTAATTTAAAAACTAAATTACCAATTGAACTTTACGAACCCGAAAATTATATTTTAAATTTAGGCGGTAAGCGCTTGCGTCCGTTATTAGCGTTAATTGCAGTTGATTTATTTGATAAGCAACCAGAACGAGCTTTAGATTCGGCACTTTCGGTAGAATTATTTCATAACTTTTCGTTAATACACGACGACATTTTAGATGCTGCACCGTTGCGAAGAAACCAACCAACTGTACATACAAAATGGAATACCAACATTGGTATTTTAAGTGGAGATGTTATGATGGTAAAAGCATTTCAAGTATTAGAAAACTATGAAGGCGATACATATAAACAATTAAATAAATTATTTAGCCAAACGGCTATTGAAGTATGTGAAGGTCAGCAATGGGACATGAATTTTGAAAGTGCAAACCCCGAAGACGTTAGTGTTGAAAAATACATAGACATGATTACAAAAAAAACAGCCGTACTTTTGGGTTGCAGCTTACAAATGGGCGCTATTACTAGCAATGCCACTATTGAGACGCAAACTAACATATATGAATTTGGCAAACATTTAGGTATAGCTTTTCAATTGTTAGATGATTTATTAGATGCTTATGCTACCGATAAAGATAAATTTGGTAAACAAATTGGAGGTGATATTATTGCTAACAAAAAAACGTTTTTAGTGTTAAAAGCGTTTGAATTAGCTAATGAACATCAAAAAAAACAATTACAAAATCTTTCTATAGAAAATGACATCATTAAAAAAATTAAATGTACTTTAAATTTATTTAATGAATTAAATGTAAAAAGTATTTGCGAAAAAGAGGCGGATAAACACACACAAATTGCAATTAATTGTTTAAAAAAAATTAATGCAAATGAAGATAAAAAAAATACTTTAAAACACTTTGCCTTCGAACTTTTAAACCGACAAGTATAATGCAATTTGAAGACTATAAACACAGCATTCCATTACAAATTCGTTTTTGCGATATTGATAGAATTAACCATTTAAACAATTCCGTTTACCACAATTTTATTGAATTAGGGCGAGTAAAATACTTTAATCAAATTTTTAAAGGCACAATAAATTGGGATGAACGCGGTTTTGTTTTAGCGCGAACAGAAATAAATCACATTATCCCCATATATATAAACGACGAAATTTATTGCTTTACTAAAGTTTTTAAATTAGGTACAAAAAGCATTACTCTAAAAAACTCTATCTGTAAATTAGAAAATAATACTTTAGTTGAGTGCGCTAATGGCATAGGTATTTTAGTTGCAATGGATTATACAAAAACTGAAAGTATTGAAGTTCCCGAGGTGTGGCGAAGGGCTATGGAAGAATTCGAAAAAAATTGATAGTACAATTAGTAATGGTTGCTCTTTAAATTCTTAAATTTATTTAATTCTGATAGTGTTTAAAAGCAACATGATAAAACAAATTTCGCATAGTATCATTTACGAATTAAAACACGTACGGTTTTATATTTATTTATTGTTTACGTTATTGTACTGCCTCATATCATTAGTAAATCACTATAATTATCACACGTTTGCATATGATTTAGGTATTTACAACAATAGCATCTATCAATACGGGCATTTAATAAATAATCCTCACCCTTATGGGCATGCTTCAGTAACAAATTTTTTAGCAGATCATTTTTCTTTGTACACCGTAATAGTTTCGCCTTTACATTACATTTTTGGAACTTATACTTTGCTTTATATTCAAATTGCTTCCATCTTATTTGGTGGTGCAGGCATTTACAAATTGGTTAAAAACTGGCATCCAACTACTTTTTTACCCGAAATTGCTCTGTTTCATTTTTTCAGTTTTTATGGCATATTCTCTGCATTATCTTTCGATTATCATGATAATGTGGTAGGCACAATGTTTGTGCCTTGGTTTTTATATTTCATGCAGTGTAATAAATTAAAATATGCCGCTATTGTTGCCCTATTAATTGTTATAAGCAAAGAGAATATGGCGCTTTGGCTGTTTTGTATTTGCCTGGGATTATTATTTATTTATAAAAAAGATAAATTAAAACGAAACTTTGCATTAATTACTGGTATTTGTGCCATATTATATGCTGTAATAATTATTACTATTGTTATGCCAACTATGGTAAAGCCTGGCGCAAGTGCCTCGCATTTTCAATACTCTATTTTAGGTAATAATTTAGCTGAACTGTTTGAAACTTTAATTTATAAAACAAAATACATTACAAGAGCTTTATTTTGTAATGTAACTACAGATAGATCAGTAGATGGCGTAAAAGAAGAAACTTACGCGTGTTTATTATTAAGCGGTGGTTTGTTTTTATTAATTCGGTTTGAATATGCAATAATGCTTTTATCTATAATTCTACAAAAAGTATTGTCGGATGATGTGGGACGATGGGGTATTACTTCTCAATACTCTATAGAGTTTGCGCCTATTGTAGTTATTGCTCTGTATGCGTCATTTAACTATTTTAAAAATATAAAACTAAAAATTACAATAGCTCTTATTTTTTGCGTGTTATCATTTACAACTACGCTTTGCGTAATGTTTTATCGCAAATCGCCATGGTATTCAGAAATACAATGCAATATTTTTAAAAAATCGCATTATACATCAGAGTACAATAAATTAGATATTGATAAAATTAGTGCTCTAATTCCTAAAAACGCAAAACTTAGTACCAATAATCATTTGGGTTCACACTTGGCTTTTAGAACTCACATATATTTATTTCCGGATGTTAATGATGCCAATTATATTTTAGTGGCTGATGTTCTATACGAATTTCCTATGTGGGGCGAAGAGTTACACAATGAAATAATGAAATACAAAAACTCACCAAATTGGCAAACCATAACCGAAATAAATGGGATTTACCTGTTTAAAAAAATTAAATAAGCGGAAATGCGATCCAAAAAAAAACACTATTTTTGAAATTATTACAAAAATGCTACAATTATGTTAGATAAAGATGGAATAGCGAAACGCATTGCGCAAGAAGTTAAAGACGGTATGTTTGTAAACCTTGGAATAGGTATACCTACTTTAGTCGCTAATTACATTCCGGCAGATTTTGATGTTGTATTACAATCTGAAAACGGAATTTTAGGAATGGGGCCTTTTCCATTTGAGGGAGAAGAAGATGCTGATTTAATAAATGCGGGTAAGCAAACCGTTACTTTGCAAAAAGGTGCAAGTATTTTTGATAGCGCCATGAGTTTTGGAATGATACGCTCACAAAAAGTTGACCTTACTATTTTAGGAGCTATGGAAGTTAGCGAAACCGGTGATATAGCCAATTGGAAAATACCCGGCAAAATGGTAAAAGGTATGGGGGGCGCTATGGATTTAGTAGCCAGTGCAAAAAACATTATTGTTGCTATGCAACAAGTAAATAAAGCGGGGCAAAGCAAACTATTACCTAAATGCGATTTACCCTTAACCGGCATAAAATGTGTAAAACGTATTGTAACCGAATTAGGCGTTTACGAAATTGTGCCACAAGGTGGTTTTAAATTATTAGAACGAGCGCCCGGTGTTAGCGTTGACGAAATAAAAAATGCCACCGCAGGTAAGTTAATTGTTGAAGGGGATGTGAAGGAGATGGTGATTTAAAATGAAATTGTCAATTATAAATTTATTACTTTATGTCATTATACTTTTCATCAGCTCATGCGGCGAAAAATTTGAGAGCATACATAAAGAATTTGTTATTGCCAATCCAAAAGTACTTGCAGAAGATGTTGTTATAAAAGATTCAATTGAAAATTTTTATTTTTCCCGAATATATATTCACGATAAATGTGGCCTCCAAATAATTTATAAACTTCCAAAAGAATATCAAAATAAGGAATTATGGGTAGTTGTTCGCGGAAGGGCGCGAACTAATTACGCACATTCAAACGCAAACATATCTTTAAATACAAGGAGTATAGATGGGCAAATGCTATGCTGGAAAGCAACACGTTTGAGATATTATTTTACCGATATAAATAAATGGTGTCATTTTAAAGATTCTATTTTTTTAACTAATAGTTTATTTGATAAAACTCACTACACTATAACCACATTTGCTTTTTTAGGTAATTCGGGAAGTGAATTATTTGATATGGATTCCTTAATTATTGATATAAAGCAAAAAATATAAAATGAATGAGGCTATAAAAAAAATAAATAGTTTTTGTGATTCCATATATGATAAAATTCAAATAAAGAATAAAGTAGTTAAAAAAATAATTTCTATATTAATTTTTTCTATTTCCATTCATCTGTTATTTTCATATATAGGTGTTTATAAATTTATAGATAAACGCCCCTGCTCCATCCATTCATCCGCCCAATGCCAGCGTGCATCAGTAGCTCTAAACTACTACAAAAACGATATGAATTTTTTTGAGCCAAGAATTCAAAGATATTATACTGGTTCAGGTATTACAGGGCTAGAGTTTCCGATAATTTATTATTCTGCCGCTATTATGTATAAATTATTTGGCTTTAACGAAATATTTTTAAGGTTAATAAATTTAAGCTTTGTATTATTTGGCTTATTTCTTTTTTATAAACTTAGTTATACTTACTTGAAAAGTTATATACTTACCCTATTTATTATTGGTTCTGCGGTAATCTCGCCTGTATTATTATTTTATTCTCCAAATTTTTTACCAGATGCCCCAAGTTTTGGCCTTGTAATGGCCTCATGGTACTATTTCTTTAGATTTATGAATACTAATAAAAATAAATACTTAAATTTATTTGTAATGTGTGGTACTTTAGCAGCCCTAATTAAATCAATTGCCATATTATGTTTCCTTGTTGTTTTTTCACTTTTGATTCTTGACGCCTTAAAGTTTTTTAAAACAACCGAAAAAATTTATTTGTTTAAAAATAAAAAAAGAATTTTACTAACGATAATAATCGGATTTTTAATGGTTTTTATTTGGTATTTCTATGCTCACTATATTACTATAAAATATAATAATCAAACGTTCGCATTATCACCTATTATGGTTGATAGTTGGGCTAGTTTAATGAAAGTTTGGGAGTTTATGAAAAACTATTGGGCGTTTCAATACTATGCTTATGAAACATACATTTTATTATTATTAGCAATTATAATAGTCATCATATGTATTAAACATGTAAACAGACTACTCATAAGCATTACTACTTTATATATATTGGGTTCGATATGTTATTTTTATTTTTTCACTAATCAATTTCAAAATCACGATTACTATATTATAGCAATTTTACCTTGCGCATTTTTTTGTTTACTTACATTTGGAGATATTATTATAAAACTATCTAAAAAATATTTTAGACCGATAATCGTTATTCTTGTAATTGCGTTATTTTTTAATATAAAAGAAGCATTAATTAATTGTAAAAAAAATTATTATAATCGTTATTTATATGAGCTTGAATATCTTCAAGGAATTGATTACAGGAGTTACGAAGAGTTAGAACCCATTTTAAGGTCAAAGGGCATTAAAAGAACCGACAAAACAATAAGTGCCTTTGATGAAACATACTGTAGTAGTTTATATTTAATGGACCAGATAGGAATTAATATTGATCAAGCTACTTCTATTGGTGGATTAGAGCCATTATTACAACTACCTGAAATTAAATATTTAGTTGTAAATGATTCTGCAAAATTTAATCAACTTTATCACAGAGATTATAGGGATAAAATTATTATTACTTATAGAGGCTTGATTGTATACAAGTTAAAATAAATTATTTATTGTATGGAAAGTTGTTTATTAGGACTGAATCAGGCTTTAAAATAATTTTTATATTTTTTTCTTCTGGTCTAAATAAAAAATCGCTAACAAAATAATCTTTCTTAGAACCTCCGTTTAAAATAAAGCTATATTGAAAATTTGAATTAATATTAACAAAAATTTCAAAAAATAAAAAATTATTTAAAACAATCGATCTCCTCAGAGTTGAATAGCTCTCCCATTTTTTTTCTATTCCCTCAGTTTTTTCTACAATTAAATTACAATCAATATACTTGAACTTAAGTTCCTTATAATGATAATGAAAACTTACTACATATTTACCTGAAGGATATTGCCCCTTATCTATTTTAAACAAAACTTCATAATCTTTTTCGTTTGAAGTAATAAACGGTTTTCTGTTTTCTGTTTTAATAAATTTAATTCCTAATGTATCTACTACATTTTTAGTGAGTATTAAATTTACATAACTACTATCAATTTCACCCTCGTTAAAAGCAAACTCTTTTTTATTGAAATTATATAATTTGTAATCTCCGTAGTGGTTTATAAAATTTGCGCGCATTACTAATCTAGTTTCATCTGGCGTTTCTGTAATTTGTGGCGATAAAACCAATGCAATACTCTTATTGTTAAATTTACTTAAAATTTTATCATGATTAATGTATTCGTTTAAAAGCCCTATTTCTTCGACCGTTTCCGTAACGGATGTTCGTGCTAAAAATGCAGAAATTATT
>JAYVGH010000151.1:0-22169 GCA_043772435.1 Bacteroidota bacterium | reverse complement strand
CTTTGTAAGATACGTCCAGGCATAGCACCAATGTAGGTTTTACGGTGTCCTCTTATTTCGCTTTCATCTTTTAATCCGCCTAAACTCATACGCACATATTTGCGGTTAATGGCTTTTGCAATACTTTTTCCAAGGCTTGTTTTACCAACGCCCGGCGGGCCATACAAACAAATAATGGGCGATTTTAAATTCCCTTTTAATTTTAATACAGCCAGATGTTCAATAATGCGTTCTTTTACTTTTTCTAACCCAAAGTGATCTTCATCTAAAATAGTTTGCGCGTTTTTAAGGTCAAAATTGTCTTGTGTTATTTCATTCCATGGCAATTCTAACAACAACTCTATATAATTTATTTGTATGCCGTGTTCAGCGGCATTTGGGTTCATGCGTTGTAGTTTTGCAATTTGTTTGTCAAAAATTACTTGTATGTCTTCGTTCCATTTTTTAGCTTTCGCTTTTTCTTTGTAGCTACTAATTTCTTGTTCAAAGTTACTATCGCCAAGTTCTTCTTGTATGGTTTTTATTTGTTGGTTTAAAAAATACTCGCGTTGTTGTTTATCTAAATCGTGTTTTGTTTTGTTTTGTATTTGATTGCGCAACTCCAACATTTGCAATTCTTTGTTTAAATATTCTAACACCAACATACTGCGTTCTTTTAAATTAGGAACTTCTAGCATTTTTTGTTTGTCGTCGGTTTTGGCATTCATATTATTGCTAATAAAATTTACCAAAAATGTTGGGCTATCAATGTTGTTTATTGCAAATCCGGCATCGCTAGGTATATTAGGGGATAGCTTTACAATTTGCTGCGAGGTTTCTTTTAAATTAGATACAATTGCCTGAAATTCTTTATCGCTTTTTGGCGGACGGTTATCTTCAAAAGCCGTTACTTTAGCTTTGTGATAAGGTTCGGTTTGAATAAACTCGGTAATTTTAAAACGTTTTTTTCCTTGTATAATAATGGTGGTATCGCCATTTGGCATGCGCAACATTTTAATGATGAAGGCCACTGTACCGGTTTTGTGCAAATCGTCAACTGTCGGATCTTCAATCGTATCGCTGGTTTGTGATACAACACCAATTGTTTTATCGCCTTTGTTATAATCTTTTATAAGCTGAATGGACTTATCGCGCCCAACGGTAATTGGAATAACGACCCCGGGAAATAGTACAGTGTTACGAAGCGGTAATATTGGCAGAATGTCGGGTACTTTTTCATTCTGCATATTGTCTTCATCTTCGCTGCTTAAAAGGGGTATAAAGTCTGCGTCGTCGTCAATAGCTTGATTTAGTTCTATATCGTTGTTATCGTTAAAATATATCATAATAAAGTTTTAATAAGTGGATTGTAAATTCACATATTGTGCCAATACATAAAGGTAGACTAATTGGCAGAAATTTGCAATTTTAAGGCAACTTTTTTAGCAGTTGTTTGTTTAAAACATTCGTTAATAAATTAGTACAGTATTTAATTTCCTTTTAATTTTATAAAGATGAAGTTTACCCGTTTTCTCTACATATTTTTCATTTTTTTAATAAGTTCAACATTTGCACAAACTAAAGAACCTGACTTTATTTCGATACAAAATAAGTGGGTTGATTCTGTTTTTACTTCTTTAACGCCCCAAGAACGCTTGGCTCAATTATTTATGGTGGCTGCATACAGTAATAAAAATATGAAGCACGTGCAAGAAATTAAAGAGTTAATTACAACGTATAAAATTGGCGGTTTAATTTGGATGCAAGGCGGACCTGTAAGACAAGGTAAATTAGCAAATTATTACCAAAGCATTGTAAAAACACCTTTATTGTTTAGTATTGATGGCGAATGGGGCTTGGCCATGCGCTTGGATAGTACACCGCGTTATCCCAAACAAATGACACTAGGCGCTATACAAAACGATAGTTTAATTTACGAAATGGGTCGGCAAGTAGGCAAAGAGTGTAAACGGATTGGACTACATGTAAATTTTGCACCGGTAGCCGATGTAAATAATAACCCGCTAAACCCCGTAATTGGCATGCGCAGCTTTGGCGAAAACAAATACAAAGTAGCACAAAAAGCATACATGTATATGCAAGGCATGCAAGATGAGCATATAATGGCTAATGGTAAACACTTTCCAGGGCATGGCGATACCGACAGTGATTCGCATAAAACCTTGCCACTTATTAATCAAACCAAAGAGCGATTGGATAGTTTGGAATTATACCCTTTTCAATATTTGTTCGATAGAGGCTTGGGAAGTATTATGGTGGCGCATTTGTACATTCCAATTTTGGATACAACAAAAAACTTAGCATCAACATTATCACCCAAAGTGGTAACTGATTTATTAAAAACTAAAATGGGTTTTAAAGGCTTAATTTTTACCGATGCGTTGGGTATGCAAGGTGTTGCAAAATATTATGCCCCTGGAGTGGTAGATTTAAAAGCCCTTTTGGCAGGTAACGATGTATTATTGTTTAGTGGCGATGTACCAAAAGCCATTATTGAAATTAATAAAGCAATTGTTGACGGAAAAATAAAACAGGAAGAAATTGATGCTCGCTGTAAAAAAATATTACAAGCAAAATTTTGGTGTGGCTTAAATACCAAGCCCGAAGTGGTAACACGTAATTTATACAAAGAATTAAATACAAAAGAAAGCACCGCCCTAAATGATAAATTAGCCGAGGCATCTATTACTCTTTTAAAAAACGACTTGAATTTTTTACCGTTAAAACGCAGTGACAGCATGAAAATTGTAGAAGTAAGCATTGGAATTGAGGAGGAAAATTCACTTTACAAAACCCTTAAAAATTACATGTATGCCGAACACGTTGGTTTAAAGCACGATGCAAAGTTACAAGACGTTAGTAACGCTTTTACAAAAATAAAAAGAGCCGATGTGGTTATTTTACAAATAAACAAAGCCACTTTAAAAGCTGAGAATAATTATGGTGTGGGGTCGCAAACGTTACGTTTAATTGATTCTATTTCTAAATTAAAACCAACAGTATTAATATTGTTAACTAACCCTTACTTATTAAATAAAATAGAAAATGTTAGTAATTTTAAATCGGTTATTTTAGCCTATGAATATATGCCTAGCCTTTTAAAAGCAAGTGCGAATGCTATTTTAGGAATGGGTAAAGTTAATGGAAGGTTACCTGTAACCACTAATTTATTTAAATATAATTCGGGTATTGATGTTGAACCCATTATTAAAATAAAGCAAGCGAGTATAAAAGCTTCACACGAAAAAAAAAAGTTCGCATTAATTGACAGTATTGCACAGTACGGTATAAATGAAAAAGCCTATCCTGGTTGCCAAATTGTTGCATTAAAAGACGGTGAATTAATTTATCAAAAATCTTTTGGAAAATACACGTATAACGAAGATGCTCCTGAAGTAAACAACGCCACTATTTACGATTTGGCAAGTGTTACAAAAATTGCTTCCTCTGCCCTAGCATTAATGAAATTAAATTCTGAAAAAAAAATTGATTATAAACAAACGCTGGGGTTTTATCTTCCTTATTTAAAAGGAAGTAATAAAGATAGTTTAATTATAGAAGATGTTATTAGCCACCAAGCTGGTTTGCAAGCATGGATTCCTTTTTATTTAAAAACATTGAGAAAAGACGGCGAGTACAAAGCAGGATATTTTTCAACAAATAAAACAGCCGCTTATCCAATACCCGTTGCTAAAAATTTATTTTCTAAAGCGAGTTTTATAGATACAATGTATAGGCGCATCATTACATCTAAACTGGAAAATCCAGGCAAATATTTATATAGCGACTTAGGTTATTATTTCATTCAACAAATTATTGAGCAGCAAAGCGGTAAAAAACAGCACGAGTATGTGCAGGATTTATATTATAAAATAGGAATACAATTAAGCTACTTGCCTTTAAAATATTTTTCTATCAATCAAATTGCACCTACCGAAATGGATACAAAATTCCGTAAACAAATAATACAAGGCTATGTACACGACCCCGGAGCCGCATTATTAGGTGGTGTCGCGGGTCATGCCGGCCTATTTGGTACAGCATTAGATTTAGCCAAACTTATGCAACTGTATTTAAACAAAGGCGAATTGAATGGTGTAAGATTATTAGACAGCAGTGTGGTGAGAGATTTTACTACATGCCATTTTTGCCCTAACAACCGCCGCGGTTTGTGTTTTGAAAAACCGGAACCCGATGAAAAAAAAGATAGCCCTGTAACCAATGCCTGTAGTTTAGAAAGCTTTGGCCATAGTGGTTTTACAGGTACCTTTGCCTGGGCCGACCCAAAAACAAATTTTGTGTACGTTTTTTTAAGTAACCGTGTTTACCCCGATGCTGAGCCCAATAAATTAGCCAAATTGGGTATAAGGGGTAAAATTCACAGGGCGTTTTATGAGGCGTTGAAGTAGATTTTTCAAATCAATTTCTTTCATTTTTATTAACATTAGTTTTGATTTAATTTTCTCAACTTTATGCTACTAAAATTGTTTAAGTATTGTGTTAGGCTATCGTTTTAAAAATTTCAGTGTAAATCCAAAATCTAAATTTGAAGAATTATTTAAAATCTTCAAACAACTAATTACACATACCAGTGGCGATGTGGAAGAGGCGCTAGATTGGTTTAAAGAATTAGATAAAGAATATGATTTAACTAACGAAAATTATACTCTGGACGATTTTATTGCCGACCTAAAAAAACAAGGTTATCTACGTGATAAAAAAGATGGTAAAGGCGGTATGATTATTACACCTAAAACCGAACAATCCATTCGCAATAACGCCTTGGAACATGTATTCGGCAAATTAAAAAAAGGGGCTTCGGGCAATCATAAAACAAAATTTACTGGTAAAAACGGCGATGAAGTAAGTAGCGATTTACGTGCTTATGAATTTGGCGATTCGCTCCAAAGTATTGCTATGATTGATAGTATTAAGCAAGCGCAAATAAATCATGGTCTTGATGATTTTAAATTAACCGAAAATGATTTGCTGGTTGGCGAACAAGAATTTAAAACACAAACCGCTACGGTGTTAATGATTGATATTAGTCACAGTATGATTTTATATGGCGAAGATCGTATAACCCCTGCTAAAATGGTAGCTATGGCCATGGCAGAAATGATACAACGTAATTACTCAAAAGACAGTTTGGATATTATTGTATTTGGTAACGATGCTTGGCAAATTCAATTAAAAGATTTGCCTTACTTAACCGTGGGACCTTATCATACCAATACAGTTGCAGGTTTGGAATTAGCAATGTCTATCCTACGGAAAAAGAAAGCCAGCAACAAACAAATTTTTATGATTACCGATGGTAAACCATCCTGCTTAAAAGAAAACGGGCAGTACTATAAAAACAGCAATGGTTTGGACAGGCGTATTGTAAATAAATGCTTAACGCTTGCCGCAGCTTGTAAACGCAGTAAAATTGATATTACAACTTTTATGGTAGCAAACGATAGTTACCTACAAAGTTTTATTGATGAGTTTACAGAAGCCAATCAGGGCAAAGCTTACTTTACAGGTTTAAAAGGTTTAGGCGAAATGATTTTTAGAGATTATACGAATAAAAAAAGAAAAAAAATTTAAGTATACCCCTGACAGGGTTATTCATAAATACTGGAAAACCCTGTCAGGGGTATTCGAAAAAAATAAATTAAAATGAATCAACCAACACTAAAAACATTAGGCGAATTAAAAAAAAGTGGATATAAATTTTTAACCATTAAAGACGAATTACGCAACAATTTGATTTTAAAATTAAAAAATAAAGAAGAAATTTTTGAAGGTATTTATGGGTATGAAGAAACCGTTATTCCTGAAATTGAACGCGCTATTTTAAGTCGGCATAATATTTTATTTTTAGGTTTACGCGGTCAGGCCAAAACTAAAATGGCAAGGCAATTGGTAAATTTATTAGATGAATACATTCCGGTTGTAGCTGATAGCCCTTTAAATGACGATCCTTTACAACCTATTTCGCATTTTGCAAAAAAATTAATTGCTGATAAGGGAGATGCAACACCCATTAATTGGATTCATAAAAACGACCGCTTTGCTGAAAAATTAGCAACGCCCGATGTTAGTGTTGCTGATTTAATTGGTGATATTGACCCTATAAAAGCTGCTAATTTAAAACTTTCTTTTGCCGACGAAAACGTAATACATTACGGATTAATTCCGCGCAGCAACCGTTTTATTTTTGTTATAAATGAATTACCGGATTTACAAGCCCGTCTGCAAGTAGCGTTGTTCAACATTTTACAAGAAGGCGATGTACAAATTCGTGGTTTTAATATTCGTATTCCTTTAGATTTACAATTTGTATTTACGGCAAATCCCGAAGATTATACTAACCGTGGAAGTATTGTTACACCTTTAAAAGATAGAATTGGTTCGCAAATTTTAACGCATTATCCAAAATCAATTGAACACTCGAAACAAATTACACAAAACCAAGCCAAATTAAATACCGACCAAAAACAAATTGAAATACCGGAAGTATTAAAACACTTAGTTGAACAAATTGCAGTTGAAGCTCGCACAAGTGAGTTTGTAGATTCTAAAAGTGGAGTGAGTGCCCGCCTAACAATTAGCGCATACGAAAGTTTGGTAAGCGCTGCGGAGTTACGTTTTTTAAAAAGTAAACAACCTTACAGCTATGCGCGTATTAGTGATTTGTATTGCGCAATACCAGCCATTAATGGTAAAATAGAATTGGTATATGAGGGCGAACAAGAAGGCCCAACGGTAATTGCGCAAAACTTAATTAGTTTAGCCATTCGTAATTTGTTTGTAGAATTGTTTCCCGATCCTGCAAAATTAAAACGTAAAAAAGAAAGTAGTGAATACAATACAATTATTAATTGGTTTGCAAACGCTAACATTTTAGATTTGTTAGATCACGAAAATGATAAAGTATATTCTTCCGCTTTAACTGTTGTAGATGGATTGGAAGACTTAATAGAAAAATACCATCCAAAAGCAAAAGGTGCTGAAAAAATTGTGCTAATGGAATTTGCTTTGCACGGTTTAGCGGAACATTCTTTATTAAGTAAAAATAAATTAATACAAGGCACAAGTTTTAAAGATTTGTTTGGTTCGCTTTTAAATCAAAATTTAAACCTTGATAATTAAATTTACTTGAAATTATAAATTTTATTATCCTGTTATATTATAAATCACTAATAGGTAATGAATTTAAAAAAAACTTATTGTCTTTATTTTGATAAGCTTCCCTATTTTTGCGTAGATTATGCAAAAGGTAAAAACAAAGTGGGAAGTTTACTTTTTAAAAATTTTGACTGTATCCTATATAAGGAATAGGAATTGTTTTTACATTAATTTTAAAACTATTATTAAAATTATTAAGGGCAGTATAACAACCAAAGGTCCAACTGTAATCTTTATCATTTACTAATTTTAAACCTAAACCACCAAAACCGGATTGCGACTCGGGAAAATACCAAACCTCAGCATTAAGTGCAAAAAGTTTTGAAAACCTGTTACAATAGGAAAAGTTTAAAAAATATAGATTAATAAATGGTTGATTTAAATTATTAGAAAACAATTTAGAGTTTAAACCTAAAACCCCACCCGAAATGGTAAAATTAGTATTATTTGTACCTTGTGTGTAATATCCTTTTGCGCCATAACCCCAAAAAAACTCGTCTTGTTTTTGACTAAATACATTACCCATGCCAAAAACATTTCCGCCAACATAACTATTTTCAGATAATTTAAAAGCGCATTTTACGCCCAAACTGTAGGGATAAAAAAACAAAGTGCCAGCAGTAACTGCCCAATTTTTAGAAAGTGGGAAACTAATATTTTCTATAACTCCCCAATGATAATTAGTATTAATTGTTTCGGTTTCAAATAAAAAGGCGCTTGTGGCAATCATGTAATAATCGCTATGGTAATTATCGTCGAATAATTCCGCATTTTTTAAATTGCGTTTTGAATTAATTAAAGGTCTAATGCTTTTTATTTCAGACTTATACAATTGGGTTCTTACGTTGGTATTTCTATTTACAAGCGTAATACTTAGATCGTCTTCTTGTTCCACATATCCAATATATTTAATATCTATTTTTGTTACAACAACATAATTTATTTCTTTAGAATATTGTGTTTTATAGAAAGCACTATCTGTTTGCGCTTTAAATATTGTAAAACAAGAACACATTAAAAAACAAAGATATAAAGCGATTTTTTTCATTTAACTTTTTACAGCTTTTAGATAGCGGACGTTGCCACTTAAATCAAATACTAAATTTACAACATTAAATTGATGTGATAACTCTGCATAATTTTTTACTTCTTGGGCGGTAATTGGATTTAATTCAAAATATAATTTTCCATTATCATTTAAAAGCGTTTTACAGCTATTTATAATTTTTTTGTAGAAAATAATGGCATCCTCGCCTTCAACAAACAATGCTAAATGAGGTTCATTATCAATAACGTTTTTATGCAAACTATTTTTTTCGGAGTTTTTTATGTACGGTGGATTACTGACAATAATATCTACTTTTTTCGGAAATTGATTTTTAATCCCGATATCTATCGGCACTTCTTCATCTAAAATATCCGCCTTAAAAAAATTAACCTCTACTTCATTTATTTGCGAATTATAAGTTGCCGTAGTCAAGGCTTCAGCACTAATATCACAGGCAAATACATTAGTGTTTGGTCTGCTTTTTTTTATAGAAACCGGAATACATCCGCTGCCGGTTCCAATATCTAATAATGATTGGATGGTTTCATTTTCTTTTAAAATTAAATCTACTAACTCTTCCGTCTCGGGTCTAGGAATTAATACAGAAGAATTAACCATAAACTTTAAATTATAAAACCAAACTTGGTTTAAAATGTATTGAATTGGAATTGTTTCTTTTAAGGACTTACAACAATCGTATAATTTTAATAAATCGCTTTGATTAATATTAGAATTTAAATTACGTTGAACATCTGTTTTATTAAACTGCAAATAATATTCGCAAGAAGTATCAAACAGGGCTTTTATTTCTGATTCATTATAAAGTAATTTTAATTCAGAAATATAAAAATCTAAAATATGTTTTAATTGATTGCTTGCAACACGCATTTATTGAATCCGGATTAATTTAAATATAGAGGTGTAATTATCTGATTGTACTTTTACAAATAGCAAGCCTTTTGCGTTAACCATAAATTTATTAGAATTTAACTCGTAATTAAAATTAGAAAACGTATCAGTAAAAACTAATTTTCCATCAACGCTATATACAAAAATTGACTTTGTTTCCTCGTTTTCAAAACTAAGTTTTACCTTGTCGGTAAATGGATTGGGAAAATAATTTACAACTTCGTTTATTTTAACATTATTAATTGCTGTTGGGATAGAACACAACATAGCTCCTTTACCGTTTAATTTGCCATAGCCCCAACGGTAATTAGGCAATGTGGAGGTTGTAAAAGCATCGCTGTAAGCGCAATTAATAATCGCGTTTCTAACTTGTATACTGGTAGCATTTGGATATTTTTGCAAATACAAAGCTGCCAAACCACAAACTACAGGCGATGCCGCCGAAGTACCCCCACCCTGTACATGAAAACTGCCCTGAGCTACTACTTGTGGCGCACCTGATATTAAACTTGCCTGCATGCCTAAAGCAATACAGCTAAATACATTTGAACCGGTAGCGCTAATATCAGGTTTTACTTTATTATCGCGCGTTGGCCCACTGCTGCTTGTTGCTGAAATGCCCCCTGCAATTTCGGTGGTTGTTTGTAAAGTATTATTTACATCGTAGTAAGTATTTAAATTTACATAATTGGCAACGGTTATTACATCGTCTAAACACTGAAAACTACTAACAATACTATACATTGTATCGGGCATTATGTATTTTGTAATTTTTGAGTACTGACCTACAGTTGGCAAAGGCGAATCTACAAAATCAAAATTCCAAGCATGGTGTAGTCCATTACCTTTGCTTTCAATACGCCATAATAAATTTGTTGTATCGGCAGTAATTTGAACATATAATTCGTAAACTCCGTAGGTATTTATACTTGCCGATGTTTTTACAATGCCAATTCTATTATTATTATATTTTAAAGTATCGGTTTTTAAACTGCTTAAACCATAATTATAACTTTTAAAACCTATGTTTCCTAAATTAAAGTAATTAGTGCGATTAGCACCTATACTTATTTGTACATTTTTAATTTGATTGGTATCTGCATAACACCAATACTTTAAATTAGATCCATTTTGAATCCAGGTAAAACTGGTATCGCCAACGGGTGGTTGCGTTTTAACATGGAATTTATATGCTCCTGCATTACCTGCCGCTGCAACCATTACGTGCCCTGGCACATTTTTTACCATAGATTCGATTAATTTCGCTTCCAAATCGGTACCATCGTGACTTCCATAATAATCGCCAACGCTTGCATTTATTACACAAGGTTTACCAAGCACAAATGCTTTGCTGAAGATGTAACTTACAGCGTCGGCAATTGTTGGTCCCGATTTATTAAAATCTAAGGCTACCACTACTAAATCTGCTTTAGGTGCGCAGCCTTCGTGTGTGCCATTGGCTAAACCATTACCTGCAGCAATGCCCGATACGTGGGTACCGTGTCCGTAATTTGGTAAATCGTTATGTGTACAAACACTGGCGTTAATTTGAGCTGCCGTCCATTCAATGCCATAATTGTAGGGCGCAGGCACTGTAGATCCGGATGTTGGTACTTGATCCCATAAAAATTTAATGCGCGTATTACCAAAACTATCTTTAAAATCAGGGTGGTTAAAATCTATCCCGGTATCTATAATTCCTATTAAAACACCGTTGCCGTCGTAAGCTTGCGTAAATGGAAAACCTCCAATTTTTACCGGTTTAATTTTATTTTTAACCAGCATGGTATCATTCATGGTTTTGTAATTGTGTTCTACAAACTCGGCATAATTAATAATTTTATGTTCGATTAAAGCCGATACCGAACTTAAATTACAAGTTATAGTAGCAATATTGCCAACAAAATAATTTAATCGGTAATTGTATGTTTGCTGATAAGTTTGGAGTTGCGTAGAGTTACCCTTTACTAAAAGTGTGTGCTGCTGATTTAAAAAAAATTTATCATCCAGCTTTATTTTTAAGGCATTATTGCAAGTACTTGTTTGAGAAAATAAACTGATACAAAAGCAACACAAAAAAATAGAGTAAATTACACGCATATTAAAATATATTTATAACTAAAATTACAAAATAAATTAATACAAAATACTAATAAATACATAACCTTAACTATTATATAAAATGTAAATTTGTTACTATATCACATAAAAAAATTAAAATGAAAACAGCATTAATTACAGGAAGCACCAGCGGCATTGGCTTAGGCATAGCTCGCGAATTTGCAAAAACAAAACAATACAATATTGTTTTTAATGGCTTAGAGCCTAACGGACAAGAAATAGCCGACGGTGTAGCAAAAGAATTTGGCATAAGCATTATGTACAGCAACGCTAATATGTTAAAGCCCGAAGAATTACGTAAAATGGTGGACGACGCTAACACCAAATTTGGAACAATTGATGTGCTAATTAACAATGCGGGCATACAACACGTTTCGCCAATTGAAGATTTTCCTGACGAAAAATGGAATGCGATAATTGGCATTAATTTAACCTCAGCATTTTATTTAAGCAAAGCCGTTTGGAAAGGAATGAAAGAGCGCAAGTTTGGACGCATAATAAATATTGCATCTGCCCACGGTTTAGTTGCCAGTGAATTTAAAAGTGCATACGTTGCCAGTAAACATGGTATAGTTGGTTTTACAAAAACATTAGGATTGGAAGGCGCGCCGTTTAATATTACTTGTAATGCTATTTGCCCGGGTTATGTAAAAACACCTTTAGTAGAAAAACAAATTGCCGACCAAGCAAAAGCACATAACATGAGCCCTGAAGATGTAATTAATAAAGTAATGTTATATAAACAAGCCGTAAAAGAATTTGTAAGCCTTGAAACTTTAGGCCAAATGGCATTGTTATTAGCGGCAGAATACTCAAATACAATTACAGGAACAGCTATACCTATTGATGGTGGCTGGAATGCGCAATAATTTTTTTTAGAATATAAGAATTAAATAAAACAAAAAATCCCGATTACTCGGGATTTTTTTATTGCAAGATTTTTACAAAAACTACTTTATTTTAAAAGCTGCTTTTACTTTAGCAACATAATCTAATTTTTCCCAGGTAAACAATTCAACTTTCATTGTTTTTATTTTACCGTCAGGTGATTTAAAAGTTTTAGTTACCACTTCGTTTTTACGTCCCATGTGCCCGTAAGCAGCTGTTTCGCTATAAATTGGTGTGCGTAACTTAAAACGTTGCTCAATAAAATATGGACGCATATCAAATACACTCTCTACAATTTTAGCAATTTGTCCGTCCGTCATTTTTACTTTTGCGGTGCCGTATGTATCAATAAAAATACCCATTGGTTGTGCAACACCTATAGCGTAAGATACCTGAACTAAAACTTCGTTACAAACACCTGCCGCAACTAAATTTTTAGCAATATGGCGTGTAGCATACGCTGCTGAACGGTCAACTTTACTTGGATCTTTTCCTGAGAAAGCACCACCACCGTGAGCACCTTTTCCACCATAAGTATCTACAATAATTTTACGCCCTGTTAAACCTGTATCGCCATGCGGACCACCAATTACGAATTTACCTGTTGGGTTAATGTGATAATTAATCTTGTTGTTGAACAGGTGAGCATATTTTGGATATTTCTTTTTAACGCGTGGAATTAAAATGTCAACAATATCTTTTTTAATCTTGGCTAACATTTTTGGTTCAGCATCAAAATCATCGTGTTGAGTTGAAACCACAATCGCGTCAATACGCACTGGCACATTATCATCACTATACTCTAAAGTTACTTGAGATTTTGCATCGGGTCGTAAATATTTAATTTCTTTATTTTCTCTACGTAAAGCTGCTAACTCTAATAAAATACCATGTGCTAAATCTAAAGCTAAAGGCATATAATTATCGGTTTCGTTGGTAGCGTAACCAAACATCATACCTTGGTCGCCCGCACCTTGCTCTTCTTTTTTCTTTTTATCTACACCTTGATTAATATCAGATGATTGTTCGTGAATGGCAGATAAAATACCGCATGAGTTTGCCTCAAACATATATTCTGATTTGGTGTAACCGATTTTACGAATTACCTCACGCGCAATTTCCTGCACATCCAAATAGGCTTTTGATTTTACTTCGCCTGCTAAAATAACTTGCCCCGTTGTTACTAATGTTTCGCAAGCAACTTTACTTTGAGGATCAAAGGCTAAAAAATTATCAATTAAAGCATCCGAAATTTGATCGGCTACTTTGTCCGGGTGTCCTTCAGACACTGATTCTGATGTAAATAAATATCCCATAGTGGATTTAAGAAATTAGATTGTTGATTTAAATTTATTAATATTTTTGAATTTCAAATGTAAGGTAATGCTTGGAATAAACAAATAAAAATAACGAGAAGTTTAGAAAGTTTAAAAGTTTTAAAAGTTAATTATTAGAGTTACTAAAAACAGACTTTACATCGTCTCTTAAATTATACCTACTGCTCATTACTTCGCCATAAGCTCCGGCACTTCTTATAGCAATTAAATCACCGCGCTTAGTTAAAGGCAAGTCTACGGCTTTACCAAAACAATCGCTGCTTTCGCATATTGGCCCTACTACGTCGTACTTTATATTAGTTGTTGATTGTTGGTTGTTGGTTGTTTGAGAGCTGGCTGAAATATTTTCAATTTTATGGTAGGCTTGGTAAAGTGCAGGGCGGATTAGCTCTGTCATACCTGCATCTAAAATTGCGAAGTTAGTGTTGATTCCGTTTTTAATGTAAAGCACACGACTAATTAAACTACCACACTGAGCTATTATGCAACGCCCTAATTCAAAATGAATGTTTTGAGATGGATGTATTTCTAAAAACTGTTTAAACACATTAAAATAGCTACCAAAATCAACAATGGCATGTATATCCGGTTCTTTGTAATTAATACCTAAGCCTCCGCCTAAATTTATGTGAGGTAACAAATATCCTTTTTGTATAAACCATTTATTAATTTCGTTTACACGTAAACATAAATTTTTAAAGGGTGATAAATCTTGTATTTGTGAACCGATGTGAAAATGTAAACCTATTAAATTTATATTTGAAAGATTTTTTAGTTCACTTAACACCGCATCGAACTCATAAGGATTTATTCCAAATTTATTTTCTTCTAAACCCGTAGTAATGTATTTATGCGTGTAAGCATCTACATTTGGGTTAATGCGCAATGCCACATTTGCCGATTTATTTTTAGCAATAGCTAATTCGTTTATTACTTGTAGTTCGTGAATGCTCTCTACATTAAAACAAAAAATATTATTGTCTAATGCATAATTAATTTCTTTATCGCTTTTACCTACGCCTGCAAATACAATTTCTTGGGGATTAAAAGCACATTCTACAGCGCGTTTTACTTCGTTGCCACTTACACAGTCTGCACCAAAATTAGCGGCTTTAATTATATTTAAAATATTAGGATGTGCATTTGCCTTTAAAGCATAGTGAATATGATAATGCGTAGGCGCGGCTTTTTTTATGGCATCAATTGTTTGTTGTAATATTGCTGTATCATAATAATAAAAAGGGGTTTCAATACCGCTAAATTTTTGTATGTGGTGTTGTGTAAACATAATTTTAAATTGTTGTCATCCTTAGCGTGTTGTAGGATATATTGAGTTAAAACAGATTTCGACTCCGCTCAAACTGACTAATTAATAATTAAACAATCCTTTATTTAATGCTTGCAATGCTTCTTTTTTTAAATTACTGTTTACTAAAACAGATACATTGTTAGCGCTACCCCCATAACTTACCATGCGTAATGGGATATCTTTTAAAGCGCTTAATACTTTGTACCCGTATCCCGCTTTGTTTTTTGGAATTTGCCCTACAATACATATTATGGTTTGATTTTCATCTACCTCAACACTCGCAATTTCAGTTAATTCGGTTAAAATATTTTTTAAATTAGTATTATTATCAATTGTTAAGGATACGGCAACTTCACTGGTAGTAATCATATCAATAGGCGTTTTGTAACGTTCAAAAATCTCGAAAACAGAGCGCAAAAAACCATGTGCTAACAACATACGATCGCTTTTAATATTAATGGCAGTAATGCCATCTTTGGCGGCAACAGCTTTAATACCTTCGGTTGTAGATAGGTTGGCAATCAACGTACCAGTCGCTTCCGGTTGCATGGTGTTTTTTAACCGAACAGGAATGTTTCGTTTTTGAGCCGGCAAAATACATGTTGGATGTAAAATTTTTGCTCCAAAATAAGCCAACTCGGCCGCTTCGTCAAAACTTAATTCGTTAATAGGATGCGTTTTTGAAACGATGCGCGGGTCGTTATTGTGCATACCGTCTATGTCTGTCCAAATTTGTATTTCGGGACTGCGAATGGCTGCACCTATTATAGATGCTGTATAATCACTACCACCACGTTTTAGGTTATCAATTTCTCCAAAGGCGTTACGGCAAATATAACCCTGTGTTATAAATAATTTTTGATTGGGATGTTTCTGTAATTCGGCTAAACAATTGGTTTCAATATAAATTAAATCAGGTTCTTCGTTCTCATCAATACGCATAAAGTTAAGAGCCGGAAGTAACACAGACTCTACACCTATTTCTTGTAAATAATAATGAAATAAAGCAGTACTTAATAATTCGCCCTGAGCTAAGATCGCTTTTTCTTCATTAGAAGTAAACATATCTAACGTAAAAGCTTTTATGTAGTTAAAATGATTTACGATTAAACTATCCGCTTTTGCAATACTGTCAGCCTTTGAAAATAATTCAGATATAATTTCTTTGTATTTTGTTTTTAAATTTTCAATTAAGGTGTTTGCGGTAGCAACATCTTTGCCATATAAAGCGTTTGCAATTTCAACCAAAGCATTGGTAGTGCCACTCATAGCACTTAAAATTACTATTTTTGGAGTTGAATTTACGGTAAGTTTTACAAGTTCTTTTATGCGTTGCGCACTTCCAACACTCGTTCCACCAAATTTTAATACTGTTAACATAATTTTAATTTTACCACTAAGGCACTATAATCAGTTAGATACACTTAGTTTTTTATTTATTCTATTTCTTAATGTCTCTTTATCTTTTCTGTGCCTTTGTGGTTTAATTCTTTCCAATGCGTGGTGTTAATCATATGTAGGACATCTTTTTTAATAAACTCAACAACAACTCTTAATGAGTCGATATTAGGAATAGTATTAAAATATAAAGCTCCGCGTAAAAAATGATTAGTACTATCTGTTAGATAGAATTGAAGTGATGATGCGGTATTTCCTTCAATGTTAAATAACAATCCGTAAACTTTTGTGCTGTCTTTTATAATTACAACTTCGTCTAAACCGGTAGCTTTTACTTGGTGACGGTTTGCAAAATCATGCGAATCTTGTAAATATTTATCAATATCGTTATTTAGTTTTTTGTAGGTTAAATTTAGTATTGCATTAAATTTTGGAAATTCTAAATTTAACCAACAGGGTTCTGCACCCATGTGTTTATCGTTTACCATTTGAGTATATTCGGGTATTTCAAAAGTATACGGACAAATGCTATCGTATAATTTATATTTTTTTTCAGGAAAATCAATTCTAAAATAACCGCGGGGTTTTGGTGAATAAATTTCGTCATCATCATTGCAAGCGCAAAATAAAAAACAAACCGTTATTACTATTAAAATTTTTAATTTCATTACATACAAAAGTAAAAAACTAATTAAGATTGCATTAAAAACTTTAACACAATAAATAAAAATTTAAAGAAAAAATTGTAGAAACAAAAAGTTAAGAATTAACTTTTTTACTTTGGAACAAGACCACCTTACTTTCTTGATTTTTAAGTAAACGCATAATATTTTTACGATGCGTGATTATTAATAATACAGCAACTACAATAGAAAAACTTGTTAGAATAGGATTTGTATTGCCTAAACCAAAAAATAAAATTACAGGAAAAGCAATGCCTGCCAACATTGAAGATAATGATACTATGCGCACTGAAAATAAAACTACCAAAAACACTATTAATGAAAATACAGAAGATAATGGAAGAATACAGATAACAATGCCCAAAATAGTTGCTACGCCTTTACCACCTCTAAATCCTGCAAAAATTGGAAAAATATGACCACATAAAGCTGCTACACCTAAACCTAATTGCAAATTAATAAAATTGTTTGAATTTGTTTCGAAAACACTAAAATAAGCTAAAGCAACTGCTAAACTCCCTTTTAAAATATCTATAATTAAAACCGGAATACCTGCTTTTTTTCCCAAAACTCTAAATGTATTTGTTGCACCAGCATTTCCGCTGCCAAACTCACGCACATCTATATTATAAAAACGCTTACCAATCCAAACAGAAGTTGGAATAGAACCAATTAGATAAGCTAACATAACTAATATTAAAATCATTATTTTTAAATTGTTAAATTAAAGTTAGCAAATCTATAAATAATTTTAAACAAAAAAAACATCTATATATATTTTTGTTAATATACAGATGTTAATTTTTTTACTTTAAAATGCAAAATAATTTATAAAGATGCTTAATATGCGCCTTTTAATTTAACCCCTTGTTCTATTTTTTGTAATGCAGTTATGTAAGCTGCAATACGCATGCTTGTTTTAAAAACGCTAACATTGTTCCAAATAGCTTCAAAGGCAATTTCCATTTTTAAATCGTGTTTTGTATTTACCTCATCTTCAGTCCAATAGTAACCTGCTTTATTTTGTACCCATTCAAAATAACTTACGGTAACACCACCGCTATTTGCTAAAATATCGGGTACAACAATAATTTTTTTATCATTTAAAATAGCATCAGCTTCCGGCATAGTAGGTCCGTTGGCACCTTCAACTATTAATTTTGCTTGAATTTTAGGAGCGTTATCTTCATTAATTACGTTTTGTAAAGCAGCCGGTACTAAAACATCACATTTACTAACTAATAATTCGTCGGCTTTAATTTCGGTAGCACCGTTAAAGCCTTTTAAAATGCGATTATTTTTAGCCACAAATTCTAAAGCATCGCTAATATTAATACCTTTTTCGTTATAAAAACTGGCAGTGTGGTCTCCAATTCCAACTATTTTAATTCCTTTTTCGGCTAATAATCGGGCTGCGTGTGAGCCAACATTACCAAAACCTTGTACCACAGCAGTAACTTCGCTTGGTTTTAAATCCATTTTTTTAAGGGCAGCTAAGGTATTTACCATAACGCCGCGACCTGTTGCTGCATCTCTGCCTAAACTTCCGCCAATAGCAATTGGTTTTCCGGTTATAACACCGGGGCTATCTTCGCCACTAATTTTATTAAACTCGTCTAGTATCCAAGCCATTTCGCGCCCGCTAGTACCCATATCCGGTGCAGGAATATCGCGATTAACCCCAAAAACATCTTTCATAGCTACAGCATAAGCACGGCTAAGGCGCTCTAATTCACCAACGCTCATAGCGCGAGGATCACATTTAATACCACCTTTTGCTCCACCATACGGCAAATTAGCAACAGCGCATTTAAAACTCATCCAAGCTGCTAATGCCATAACTTCATCGGCATTAACATCCATAGCATAACGAATACCGCCTTTGCTAGGGCCTAAATGTGTACTATGTACAGTACGGTATCCTTCAAATACTTGAATTTTGCCGTTATCCATCATTATTGGTAAACTTACTTTAACTTGTTTTTGAGGACTTTGTAGAACTTGAAGCACTTCGGGGCTTAAATTCATAATTTTGGCTGCTACATCTAAGCGAGCCAATACAGCATCAAACATACTATCGTGTGCTTGTGTTGCATTTACTGTGTTTATTGACATAAGTAAATTAAGTTTTAGTTTGCTGGGCAACAAAATTAAACAAATAATTTAACATTGCGCTAATTTTAAGTTGTATTAGATATAACATTACTTAACATCGATAAAATTGCTTTTGTATGTTTTGAATGAGTAATTTAGCTAAAATTATGGCTGAATTTTTAAAAATCTTTACAGTTATCCTTTTCTGTTCCTTATTTTTTAGCAAAATGGGCATGCCTGCCGCCTGCATTTTATTTAAATTTAATATGCTTAAAGTAATTATGGTAAGTTGTATTGGCGGTATTGGAGGAAGTATTTTTTATGTGTATTTATTTGGAGCTATAATAAAATGGTACGATGCGTACAAACTCAAAAAAAACGGCGGTATAAAGAAACTAATATTTACTAAAGGTAATCGTCGTATTATTAAAATTAAAAAGCGATTTGGGCTAATTGGCATTAGCATATTAACGCCTGTAATTTTATCAATACCCTTGGGTGCTTTTTTGGCAGAACGTTTTTATAAAAATAAACCTAAAGTAATTTTGTATTTAAGTGTGTGTACTATTTTTTGGAGCTTTGCCTTTTATTTTATTTACTATAGTTTTTACGGTAGTTTAAAGGGTTGGTTGTTTTAGTTCGGAGTTTAATAGCCGTAGATTATACAAATTTCTCGGAAATATATTAATCTGACTAATCTTTAAATTTGTGGCAACTATTTTACTAAAAATGTGTTTAATTTATACTATGATTTCAACTCAATCCTCATCGCCTCAATTACTTTTAAATTCTAACTATCCAACACATTTAAAAACCATTGCTCAAAAAATTTTTAATGGCGAACGAATTAGTTTTGAAGAGGGCGTCACACTTTACAAAGAAGCAGAATTAGGCTTTTTAGGAACACTTGCAAATTACATTCGAGAGAAAAAAAACGGTAATTATGTTTATTTTAATCATAATTTCCATGTCGAACCGACTAATATTTGTGTGTATACGTGTTCATTCTGCTCCTACTCTCGCCTTATTAAACACCGCGAACAGGGTTGGGAACTATCCGTAGAACAAATTTTAGAAATTATAAAAAAATACGACGGCCAAACAGTTACCGAAGTACACATTACAGGAGGCGTTGTTCCAAAACAAGATTTAGCTTTTTACATCGAGCTATTTCAAAAAATAAAACAACACCGACCTGACTTACACATTAAAGCCTTAACCCCTGTTGAATTTCATTACATATTTAAAAAAGCAAAACTTAGTTACGAAGAGGGTTTAAAATTAATGAAAGATGCAGGCTTAGATAGCCTACCCGGTGGTGGTGCCGAAATTTTTGATAAAGACATTCGCGATAAAATTGCCGGAGGAAAATGCAGTACCGAAGAATGGCTTTCTATACATGAAATTTGGCACAATATGGGCAATTTTAGTAATGCCACTATGCTTTACGGACACATTGAAACCTTTGAACACCGCATTGACCATATGGATAGGTTACGCAAATTACAAGATAAAACCAAAGGGTTTAATGCCTTTATTCCGTTAAAATTTCGCAACAAAGAAAATGAAATGGCCAACGTGCCCGAAGTTAGCGTAATTGAAGACTTACGTAATTATGCTATTTCGCGTATTTACTTAGATAATTTTAATCATATAAAAGCCTATTGGGCAATGATTGGTCGTAATACGGCGCAGTTATCGTTAAACTTTGGTACAGATGATTTAGATGGAACAATTGATGATACCACTAAAATATACAGTATGGCTGGCAGCGAAGAACAACACCCAAAACTTAGCACCCAGCAATTGGTAGATTTAATAAAAGCCGTTGGCAAAACGCCCGTTGAACGTGATACCCTGTATAACATCGTTAAAACATATTAAGTTATTAAAACTTAAATGCTGTTTTTCTTCGTCATAGCGAGCAATAGCGAAGTGATTTATTACAATTAAAGATTACTTCGTTGTGCCTTCTAGCAATTACGAAAATTGTAAACACTAAACAAAATCGTAGCCAAATTTCAAATCACAAGTTTTAACTAACCAAATAATTTTTTATTTTTGCATTCCAAAAAAATATAATGAAAAAAATTTTTACATCATTACTGCTTTTACTTTCATTAATAACAACTGCTCAAGATAGTTTACAAACAAATGCTCAAAAACCTTTACAAAAAGACACCAGTTGGAAAACTGCCGGATTTTTTGGTGTAAATGCCAGCCAAACTGCACTAAGCAATTGGCAAGGCGGTGGTCAAAATAATGTGGCTGTTAATAGTATTTTAAATGCTCAGGCAGAATATAGAAAAGGAAAACATACCTGGCTTAATAAAATTGATGCGCAATATGGAATTGTTAAACTTGGTGATGTAAAATTATTTCGTAAAAATATTGATCAATTATTTGCATTAACAAAATATAACTTAGATGCGTGGGGAAAATATTGGTTTTATGTTGCTCAAGCCGACTTTAGAACTCAATTTGCTCCTGCCTACACATATATTGGTGACTCAATTGCCGGCAATGCGTTATCAGATTTTTGTTCTCCGGCGTACATTCAATTAGCAATTGGTTTGGATTATAAACCTACTAATTATTTTTCGGCAACAATTGCGCCTTTAGCAGGTAAAATTACAATTGTAAATCGCCAATATTTAGCTGATGCCGGAGCATTTGGCGTAGAAAAAGCTGTAGTTGATAATGCGGGAAAAGTTACAACTCCAGGTAAAAAAATCCGTTACGAATTTGGAGGCAGAGTGATTTTAAAATTTAAAAAAGATATATTTAAAAATGTAAACTTAGATTCTTACTTAGATTTATTTTCAAGCTATAGTAACAACCCACAAAATATTGATGTGATATTTAATAACTTATTAACCATAAAAATAAACAAATATTTTTCGGCAAACATTATTTCGCAAATGTTATATGATGATGATATTATTGTAAAATACGATTGGAATAAAGATGGTAAATACGATAATAAAAATGATGTTTTCGGGCCGCGCCTTCAAATCATATCTACCTTTTCTATTGGTTTTGGATATAAGTTTTAATTGTTTATTCAATTTTTAAAGATGTCATAGAAAAAGAACCACCAACTAAAGCATCATTAAAATAATATACATTTTCGTTTTTATTACGCAGAGCAATTGCATACAACATGGGCAAATAATGTTCAGGTGTTGGTGCAGATAATTGCAAGG
>JAYVGH010000150.1:0-7759 GCA_043772435.1 Bacteroidota bacterium | reverse complement strand
CAGGCAAAGGCCTGTTTACAACTAAAGAAATAAAAAAAGGCGAACAAATAATTGAATATTTAGGCGAAATAATTGAATGGAAAGAGTACTTGAAACGTGTACTGGAAGATAAAGATGGCTACTTATTTTTTATTAATAAAAAAAAATGCATTGATTCGTACAATACTCCTCAGCACTTAGCACGCTTTGCCAACGATGCTTTAGGAATAACTCGTGTAACAGGCTTAAAAAATAATTGCGAATACGAAATTATTAAAGACAGGTGCTTTGTAATTGCTAAACGCAACATTAACCCTAACGAAGAGATTTTTGTAAGCTACACTAAAGAGTATTGGGACTGTATTCGGTACAATATTAAGCATAAGCTATACAAAAATAAATAACTGCAACACCGTAAGTTTAATTTTTTTCTTTGTCGTATTTATTTGCTTGTTTAAATAATAATTTGTTATTTGGTAAAATAAATAAATTAGTATGATAAGCACTATTGATATTACCATAAACAAAATTCAAAAATCGCGCGTTAGCGAATACGATGTAAATAATGTTCCTTTCGGAAAATGTTTTAGCGACCACATGTTAGTGGTAGAATATGCAGATGGCAAATGGGGTAAGCCTATTATATCGCCATATGCAGATGTGCCGTTAAGTTATGCTATGAGTGCATTGCATTACGGACAAGCAATTTTTGAAGGCATGAAAGCCTATAAAAATGATGCGGGTGAGGTTTCTTTATTTAGACCTTTAGAAAATTTTAACCGATTAAATAAAAGTGCAATACGCATGGCAATGCCCGAAGTACCCGAAGAAATTTTTATGGGAGGCTTAATCGAATTATTAAAGTTAGATTCTGCATGGGTACCTACTAGCGAATCAGGCAGTTTATATATTCGTCCTTTTTTAGTAGCAACTGATGAAGCTATTGGTGTAAAAGCCAGCGAAACCTACAAATTTATTATTATTACTTGCCCTGCCGGCAAATACTACAGCGAGCCAATTAAAGTGTTGGTGGAAACCAATTACTTTAGAGCGGTGCACGGTGGCGTGGGCTTTGTAAAAGCAGCAGGTAATTATGGCAGAAGTTTATATCCAACAAAATTAGCGCAACAAAAAGGCTACCACCAAGTAATTTGGACGGACAGTATTACCCACCAATATGTTGAAGAAAGTGGAACAATGAATTTAATGTTTGTAATTGGCGATACAGTTTTAACACCTTCACTTAGCGATACTATTTTATCTGGAATTACCCGAAAATCGGTACTGGCATTAGCACTCGAGTGGGGCATGAAAGTAGAAGAACGCAAAATAAGTATACCCGAAATACTTACTGCTTTTGCTAATGGCACTTTACAAGAAGCATTTGGTTGTGGCACTGCAGCAACAATAGCCCAAATTGTAACAATAGGATATGAAGGCAAAGATTACGAATTGCCGGCTGTTGAAACCCGTAAATTTTCAAATAAAGTTGACGAGACTTTAAGAGGAATTCGTAAAGGTAAATTAACCGATACTATGAATTGGATGCTTAAGATTACATAAAAGTTTATTTAGTAAAGTCGACATTTTTTTGTATATTTATTTATATTATTTTCATAAAATTATTACTAAAGAAGTTTTATTACAATTAATAACCGATTTAACTAATACATTTTCAATTGATGAAATAATAGATAATTATTGTTAATTGAAAAAGTTTAAAAAGGTGTGGAGCAATCAAAATCTGGGCATGTTTATTCAACTGAAGAGCAAAAAGCAAATTGTGTAAGTGGTTGAAATAAAATGGTCATAAAAAGCTATTGGCGAGCTTAATGAAATTGGTTATTATTTTGCAAAAGATTCTATAAGATATGCTCAATCTACTATTCATCAATTATTTAAATCCACAAACATATTACAGTCCCAACAATACATCGGTAAAATTGTACCCGAATTTAATAACGAATCTATTCGCGAAATTATAAAAGGTAATTACAGAATTGTTTATAGAATTGTTTATAGTATTGTTAATCCCAATCAAATTATTATTACCGCACATCATAGTAAACGTTTAATGAAAAATAATCCAAATTCAAAAGACTTATTCGAAAATTGATAATGCTTACGACACTTTTACCTCAAGTAATTAATTTATCCAAAACCGTTGGCGAATTTATTCGTATAGAAAAACAAAAATTTTCAACGGATAAAATCGAAATAAAAGGTTTAAACGATTTGGTAAGTTATGTTGATAAAATTTCTGAACAAAAAATTGTAAACGCTTTAAGCACTATATTTTCCGACGCAGGATTTATTGTTGAAGAAAATACCCGCACCGACAAAAAAGAATACAACTGGATTGTTGATCCGCTTGACGGCACTACCAATTTTATTCATGGCATACCCAGTTATGCTATAAGTATTGCTTTAGAATACAAAGGCGAAATTTTATTAGGAGTTGTTTATGAAATTAGCAAAGACGAATGTTTTTATGCCATTAAAAATGGCGGCGCGTTTTTAAATGATACGCCAATACAAGTAACAGAAACCACTTTATTAAAAGATAGTTTAATTGCCACAGGTTTTCCCGTTTATAATTTTGAAAGAATAGCTCCGTTTTTTAAAACCTTGGAATATTTTTTACGCAACACACACGGTGTTAGACGCATTGGCGCGGCCGCGGTAGACTTGTGCTACGTAGCATGCGGTAGAGTAGATGCTTTTTTTGAATACAATTTAAGCCCTTGGGATGTTGCCGCGGGCGCACTAATAGTAAAGGAAGCGGGAGGTAAAGTAACCGACTTTAATGGTGGGAACAATTGGTTGTTTGGGAAAGAAATGGTTGCATCAAATGCGAGAATTTATAATAATTTTGCGGAGGTTGTAAAAACTTTTTTTTATAGTTAATTTTTCGAAGTATATATTTCTATATAAATTTGTTTTCGGAAGTAATTTCAATATCTTTTTTTACTACTGCAAATGTATGCCTACTTCGTTCCGAAAACCAAATATAACTGCCCCATATTAAAAATTGAATAATCATTTTTATTAAAGCTTTTTCTTGTGTCTCAATTAATCTTTCTTGTATTGTTATGTCTGAAAACAAGTAATATTTTAAATAAATAATATCGAGAATTATAAAAATTATACAAAAGGATTTGAATAAAACATAATAATACGGAAACTACTTTTTTGTTTGAATAATTGAATAACTAGAAAAATGTAAAATATTATACATTATGCCAAACAACTCTCCAAAAACTTAACATACATTTTTTTCATTTCTTCACTAAACGTATCGTTATGAAAAATAGAAATTAACTGCCCGTTATATTTTTTAACTTCATTTATTATTGGGGCTGCTAACTCTAAAAATTGTTTATTTTCTTTGGCAGCGTAATATATCAACGTATTTTCGGCAATGCAAAATGGGTGAATAATTAAACTTGTGGCTTGTTCATCTTCTAAACTATACCATTTGTAAGGGCAGCAATACGATGCCCTAAAGCCATTGTAATTAGTATAACCCATGCTATAATCTTCGCTAATGCCGGCTTGTAATAACGCTTTGTATGTTTCAGGAAAATTTAATACTGAAAAATGTTGCCGGCTTTTACGAATATTTTTATGCGTAATACCCGATAGGCGGCTCACTTCAATTTTTAATTGCTGTAAATTATTTTTAGATCCATAAGATGGATGTATGCCCACCATACCGTAATCGGAAATCTCTTTAATTAAGGTTTGAAAATGCAAATTTGTGGCAGAATGATTTTTATCGTTAACGCCATAATCGCCTAATAAAAAAAAGTAAATAGATTCTATATTTAATTCCTGATGCGTATTTATTAAAAAAATGTAACAGTCAAAAGGGTCTTTTTCTTTTTTAAAAATAACGTTATTGCGTTGTTTTATAGAATGAAAATTTTTAGAAAATAAGTCGCTAACATAACCCGCTATAGTTCTTACAAAACCTTTATGCTTATATTTAAAGACGTTGTCAACATCTATACTTGACAAAAAATTATAGTCGCGTTTTTTAAATTGTAAATTGGGGTTAGTAGCTAGTAAAAGTTGTTTGAGTTCTTCCAGCCATTTATTCACCAAGGGTTTATCAATAAAATTATATTGATATGCCAAACTCGATTTAAAATTAAAGCGATTATGTTTATCTATTTTATGAGGCAAATATTCTTCGTAGCGTGTTAACAGCCAAAAGGCAGCGCTAAATATATCAAACGGAATTTGTTGAGTTGAGGTTTTAAAAAACAACTTTTCAAATTGCGAGTGGCTGTTTACTTCTACCAAATAATCTTTAATGCCGTAATCAAATAAAATGCTGTGTGGCTTTATGTGTAAGCTATTCTCAATAGTAATTTCGGAGTAATTTATTTTTACGCCCTCGGCTTTTTTAAACAAAATTACGTCTGTAATTAAATTATAATTTATTCCCAACCCTTCGTTAAATAAGGTATTTAAAGTATAAGTTAGTCGGTTGCTTGCTTTAAGAGAATATATTAAAATTGTATCGATTAAACAAAGTTACGCATACATTTATGGCTCAAATACCATCTATCAAATAATTATTGCCAAAACAATGTTAATTCCTTAAATTCACACATTAATTTTTAATTTTATGAACAGATTAATTTTATTTATTCTTCTTATTCCAACCTTATTTTTTGCGCAACAAAAAATTACTTTAGAAGATATTTGGGTAAAATATGCGTTTTATCCAAAATCTGCCGAAGGCTTTAATGTTATGAACGATGGGCTTCATTATGTAGATATTGAAACTATTGCAGGACAAAATGTACTATGCCAATACGAAATTAAATCCGGTAAAAAAATAAAAGAATTGGTAAACGCAAACGAAATAAAATTTAACAACAAAACTTTAGATTTAACTACTTACCAATTTAGCCCAAACGAAGATAAGTTATTATTGTTTGAAGGTATAGAAAACGTATACCGTCGCTCACCAAAAGCAAATTATTTTATATTTGATATCGCCACAAAAAAAACAATACAATTGTGCGATAAAGGCAAGCAGTTTTTTCCAGCATTTGCGCCCGATGGTAACCAAATTTGTTTTGTACGCGAAAACAATTTGTATATAAAAAATATTTCAACCACCGAAGAAATTGCAGTTACAACCGATGGCGAATACAATAAAATAAAAAATGGCTGGGGCGATTGGGTATACGAAGAAGAGTTTAGCAAAGCCGATTATTTTGATTGGAGCAGCAACAGCCAGTATTTAGCTTATGTAAAGTTTGATGAGACCATTGTAAAAGAATACAGCATGGATACTTATAATGGAAATTTGTATCCCGATAAAGTTACCTTTAAGTATCCAAAAGCCGGCGAAGAAAATTCAAAAGTATCGGTACACGTTTACGATGCATTTGCTAAAACTACCGTTACGGTTGATTTAGGAGCGGATAAAGATATTTACATCCCACGTTTGCAGTTTACAAATAATCCTTTGGTATTGTGTATTCAACGCTTAAACCGTTTACAAAATAAGTTAGATTTAATTTTTGCCGATGCCATTGGTGGTAAAGGCATTAGCGTGTTTACAAACGAAAGTAAAACGTATATTGATATTACCGACGACTTAACTTTTGTTGGTAATAAAGGTTTTATCATCAGCCACGAGGGGGATAATTACAACCACTTATACTACTATGATATTACCGGAAAGCTTATCAATCAAATTACAAAGGGGAATTGGGATGTAATGGAATTTAAAGGTTTTGACGAAGTTACAAATACTTTATATTACATTAGTACCGAAAATGGGGCTATAAACCGCGATGTGTATAGCATAAAATTAAATGGTAAAGATAAAAAACGCTTATCACTAAAAGATGGTGTTACTAATTTTGAATTTACAAATGGCTTTAAATATTACACATCAAGTTACAGCAATGCAAATACACCACCTGTTTACGAGTTAAGCGATATAAAAGGCACAACCATTAAAGTGTTGGAAGATAATGCCGATTTAAAAAATCGTTTAAAAAATTACACCCTTTCGCCACGCACTTTTTTTAAATTTAAAACAACAGAAGGGGTTGAATTAAATGGTTTTATGATGAAACCACATAATTTTGATTCTACAAAAAAATACCCTGTTTACATGTATGCTTACAATGGGCCTGGTAGCAACGAGTGTAATAATACCTTCGACCCTTTTGAATATGCTTGGCATAATCTTTTAAATCAAGAAGGATACATGGTAGTGTGTGTAGATGGGCGTGGTACAATGGGACGTGGACGCGAGTTTAAGCACAGCACCTATATGCAATTGGGTAAATTAGAAGTAATAGATCAAATTGAAACCGCAAAGTATTTAGGTAATTTAAAGTATGTGGATAAATCTCGCATTGGTTTTCAAGGATGGAGTTATGGTGGCTACATGGCATCGTTAATGATAAGCAAAGGGGCAGATGTTATTAAGGCCGCCATTGCAGTGGCGCCAGTAACTAATTGGAAATATTACGATAACATTTATACCGAACGTTTTTTACGCAAACCTCAAGATAATATAAGTGGTTACGAAGATAATAGCCCTACTAATTTTGTAAAAAATATAAAAGGTAAATTTTTATTAATACACGGCAGTGCCGATGATAATGTGCATTTGCAAAATAGTATGGAACTTGCCGCCGCATTAGTTAAAAACAATATTCCATTTGATTTTATGGTGTACCCTAATAAAAATCACGGTATAAGCGGTGGTTTAACACGTTTGCACATATACTCAAAAATTTTAAAATTTGTAAAAGAAAATTTGTAATGAGCAAAAAGCGATTAGTTATTTTTACTGGAGCGGGAGTAAGTGCGGAGAGTGGTATAAAAACATTTCGCGATAGTAATGGCCTGTGGGAAGAGCATAAAATAGAAGATGTTGCCACACCCGAAGCTTGGGATAGAAATAAAGAGTTAGTTTTAGAATTTTATAATCAACGTCGTAAACAAGTAATAGCTGCGCAACCAAACGCTATGCATTTATTTTTAGCCGATTTACAAAAAAAGTTTGACACCTATATTATTACACAAAATGTAGATGATTTGCACGAACGTGCCGGCAGCAAAAAAGTATTGCATTTGCACGGCGAAATTATGAAGGCCCGAAGTTCGATACACGAACATTTAATTTATCCATTAAAAAAACCTGCAATTTCAATTGGCGATTTTTGCGAAAAAGGTTCTCAACTTCGTCCGCACATTGTTTGGTTTGGCGAAATGGTTCCCGAAATGGAAAATGCTTACACCATAGCCGAAAAAGCGGATTATTTTGTAGTAATTGGTACTTCGCTAAACGTTTATCCAGCCGCGGGTTTGGTAAGTTATGTAAATGCATATACACCTAAATGGCTAATAGATCCTAACGATATTAATTTAGATTATATAAAAGGGTTAAAACACATAAAACAAACGGCTGTAAATGGCGTTGCAGAATTAAGAAAAGAGTTAGTGGGCTAACTTATTTCCTTAAGTTTTGTTTTTAAATTTTCCGCAATTTTTTTCTGTGTTTCAATTTCTTCCTTTTTCTTTAATTGGTTTTCAGTATCAAGTTTTGTTTCTTTTATTAAATTAAGCAATTTTTGATTGTTCGTAGAAACATCATTTTTTAAATATTGCATTTGGTTTTCAAATTGCTTTTGTTCTTTAATTAGGGTTCACTCAATAAGTCCAACAAATATTTTCGGATAAAATATATTTAGCAGGGTTATTTTAAATTTATATAAAGCATTTTTAATAAAAGTAA
>JAYVGH010000149.1:0-4919 GCA_043772435.1 Bacteroidota bacterium | reverse complement strand
ACCTTGAACTCCATAACTCTCAGATAAATTTCTTAAAGAATTTTTTATTCCTTCTTTATCGTTTGCCTCTCCAAATAATTTTTGAGCATTTTCTCCATATTCAATAGATTTTTCTATACTTTTTTGTGTAATTGATATCAAATAATATAAAGAGTAATAGTTATAGAGTTTAGCTTTTTTGGACAAAAGTATTTTACCTTGAAGTTTATTTTTATTTTGTGTGATAAGATTATTAGCTAATTTAAGTGCAGGTTGCAAATAGGTTAAATTTTGTTCGGGTTTATTCGCTTCACAAAGTTGTAAATAGATATTTAATTTTGTTGTATCGTTTTTGGCGAGCGGCAACAAGCTATTTAACGAATCTATACTTTTGTTTTGAGCATTTAAAATGCCGAAACAAAATAATAAACTAATCACAAATAAATATTTAAAACATCTACGCATACCTAATAGCATTATCAAAAGTCTCTTCGTTGCTTTCCATAACTGCCAGTTCCCAGCCTTGTGGGAAAGGTGCTTCTAACAAACTACTTTTTAATAAATACGGGTACATCTCTGCGTACGTTTGTATTTGATTAGCACTTACACGGCGATAAATGTGTGAACGATGTAATCGCTCCGGATGATCAATTCCGGCCGCGGACATCAATTCTACTGCTGCCTTAATGGTTTCGTGTTGATAATTTGCTACACGTACTTTTTTATCGTCAACATTTAAACCCTTGTATAATTTTGGATTTTGTGTAGCAACGCCTGTAGGACAATTATTGGTATTACATTCCAAAGCTTGTATGCACCCCAAACTCAACATCATGGCACGTGCGCCATTACACATATCAGCCCCTAACGAAATATTTTTTACCAAATCAAAGCCTGTATGCACTTTGCCACTTGCAATAATTTTAATATGTTTTTTTATGCCAAATCCATTCAACGTATCATATACAAAAGCTAAAGCATCGCGCAATGGCATACCTACCGAATTACTAAACTCTAAAGGCGCTGCACCCGTTCCGCCTTCGCCGCCATCAACAGTAATAAAATCGGGCAAAATATTTGTTTTAACCATTGCCTTGCAAATACTAATAAACTGGCTTTTTTGCCCAATGCATAGTTTAAAACCAATTGGTTTTCCATCGCTTAAATCGCGTAATTTTTTAATAAATCCCACCAATTCTAAAGGAGTTGAAAACGCTGTATGATAAGGAGGCGACAATACATCTTTCCCTTTTTCTACCAACCTAATTTTTGCAATTTCGTCGGTTACTTTACTTGCAGGTAAAATACCGCCATGTCCGGGTTTAGCACCCTGGCTTAACTTTATCTCAACCATTTTTACATTAGGTAATTTCGATCGTTCTTCAAATGCATTAAAATTAAATGTTCCGTCGCTATTTCTACAACCAAAATAACCGGTACCTATTTGCCAAATAACATCGCCACCCGGCTCTAAATGGTAAGGACTTAAACCACCCTCGCCTGTATTATGTGCAAAACCGCCTAGTTTAGCGCAACCGTTTAGCGCCATAATTGCATTTTTACTAAGGCTTCCGTAACTCATGGCACTTATGTTAAAAATACTTGCTTCATATGGGTGTTTACAACTTGGTCCACCCACTGTTACACGTGGGTTATGATTTACTTTTGTATGTGGCAATGGCGCAATAGAATGGTTTAACCATTCGTAACCAGTTTGATACACATCTAACTGTGTGCCAAAAGGCGTAGTATCATTAACTTTTTTTGAACGTTGGTAAATTACATTTCTACTTAAACGATTATAAGGCGCACCATCGGTATCGCTTTCAATAAAATATTGATACACTTTTGGGCGAAGCCATTCCGCCCACCAACGCATACGACCAACTATTGGGAAGTTATGTTTTAAAGAATGTTTAGTTTGATTTAAATCTTTAATTCCTAAAATAATTAAAGGAACAATTAAAATAAAAAGAAAAAACACCCAATGCCAAAAATAACCGAGTGTTCCAATAACTGCGCAAATTAAAACTGATTTTAAAAGAAATTTTGACATAAATTATATGCTTTAGGGGATTAAACATATAAATATAATAAAAATTACAGTATGCAAAAATAGAGCGCTGGGAGCGCAGATTAATATGATACCCGCTGTAAAATCATAATCAATCTTAATAAATCATTTTCATCTGCGTTACTTTCTAAAACTTTATCCCCACAGTTGCTGCCAACATACTGTTTCTATAATTTAATTTGGCTTTACTGTAAAGTGTTGTAAATAAAAAATAATTTTCAGAAGTTAAAGTTTTTGCCCAAGCAAAATCAAAATACAAATTATTTTTTGTTTTAAATCCTAATCCTAAACTTGGGGTATGTCTTACTGAACTTCCAATAAATGCATTACCAAACGGGCTGCCTTGCATAGCATAACCCACACGAATAAAAACTGGCTTAATATTAAATTCGGCGCCCATTCTTAAGTTGTGTCCAAATTTATATTTATCTTTTATTACAGCATTTACACCATCAAAAACTCCCGATACAGTGCTGGACAAATTTGCCTTGGCGTAATTTACCAATTCGTAATCAATGCCAACAACTGCTAATTTTTTAATTACATAAGCGGCATTTAAACTTATACGGCTTGGCGTACTTATTACATATTTAAACGTGCCACTATTTTTGGGTTGTTTAACCGTTACTGGGTTTTTTACATTCGCATCCCAAGTGGTAATTAGTTCGTTATAATATACATCTGATAAACTATAAATAGTGGGCGTATGGTAATAAGCCCCTAAACGCAAACTCTCTCCTACTCTAGCAATGCCTCCTATTTTTAAATTAAAGCCTCTACCGGTTGTTTTAAAATATTCAGTATATGTTAAACTGTTAAAGCCTAATTTATCGGTATAAACAAAAGGTAATGGATATGAATAAGTGCTGGTAAATGTTGTAGAAGATGTCATAGTAACTTTCATACTATCTTTATCATCTAACTCGCTATGAGTTGTTGTAGATATAAATTCAACTTTTGGTAGACCCAAACTTACTCCAAAGTAAAATTGGTCTTTATGCGAATACGCGTACGAAAAGTTTACATCGTTTACTTTACCGGATGTAACCAACTCACGCGATTGCTTTACGCATCTATTCACATCTAAAAATGAAAAAAACTTTGAGTTGGTGGAATCATAATCTAATAAATACGTATCGTAACCCAAGCCTTCGTAACTGCTATTGGTTTTATTTAAACTGACAGCTTCATTTGCTAAATTCAACATATCTTTTGCTATAGAATTTTGATTTGTGTAACTCGCCATTCTAACTTGGTTAGAAAAATTTTGAACTTGTGTAGATGAATATGCTATTATATTTCTTCGTTCTTTATCATTTTTTCCTTGCCAAGCTACAGCAATGCCAAAATTATTAAATGCAAACACACTATTTAAAACTGTATTTGATTTGTTATTTATAATGGATTGATTATTACTGGTGCGTAAACTACCGCTGTATGCAATATCACCTTTTCTAAACACACCCAAACCGGCCGGATTATATGCACCACAGGTTAAATCGGCGCCAATTGCACCAAAAGCGCCACCCATGGCTACAAAGCGCGATGTACCATTTACACCATTACGAGAATAACGTATAGCATCAATATCGTTTTGCGAATAATAATTGAGAAAAACTAAACTAAAAAAAAATAGAAATAAGTAACGAACCATAATAAAAATTATTTTGGTCTTCCGCCACCACCAGTACTTCCACCACCTCGTGGACTACTTGAACCGCCGTTATTTATTTCTGAAGAACCTGAAGTGTTTGGAGAGCTGTTCCAATTAGGACTAGAACTTTTTTCACTAGAATTTGGAGTATTTGAATTGTTTTCTATCCCACTAATTTTTCCGGAATTATTTCTTCTGGGTGTTGAATTAGTATTACCTGATGAAGGGTTCGCGTTAGGAGTTTCGGTTGTAGAAGCTGTATTATTACCATTAAAAAATCCTGATAAAAAACCACCCTTTTTAGGTTCGCTGGTTGTGTTAGAATTATTTTGTTGCGGCGAATTAGTATTTAAATTTTCGTTTTGCTTAGTTGTATTGCGTGTTGGGTTTATATTACTTTGCCCATTAGTATTGTTTAAAAATGCATTCACGTTCTCTTCATTAGTTGGAGTTCTGTTGGGTTTTATTATTTCAGTAAATCTTGGTGTTACTTCTTGTTTTTGAACAACCGACTGAAAAAAATCATTTTTTGCTTTGTATTGTAAATCTTCCGGCACTGCCATTCCAGCGCTTGAACTTCTGCCGCCATTATTGCCGCCGTTACTTCCACGCGGCCCATTATACATAGCCGCATAATTACTGTTTGGATCTTGTCCGTTAAGATAACCCCATCCGCCATTATTATTATTGTAATTATTTCCGTAATAATTGTTTATAGTACCATAATTGTTTCCATAGAAATTATTGTAACCATATGGGTTGTAGGCATTATTCCCATAATAGTTATTATTACCGTATGAGTTATAATTTCCGTAAGTATTACCACAATAGCTATAAGGAGTATTATTAAAATGATTATAACCATTACCATACCCAAAACTCATGCTTAAACCGTTGCTGTAATTATAAAATTGATTACTTGGCATATAGCCATAAGTACTATAAATACTACTGCCATAGCACGATGCGTTTTGATTATAATAATATTGATTTGTGTAATAATTATCATAATATCCTGCACCGTTTATAGGTTGGTTAAAACGACGTACACGAGAGGCGTATTGATAATCATAATAATCATCCTGATTATAATTTGGATCTTGGTACAAAGGATTAGAATCGTCTTTAGCTTTTTTGGCTAAACGTTCGTCTTCTTGTTTTTGTTTAGTTTCCAAATCTTTTTTAGCACGTTGCTCTGCTTCTAACTTAGCC
>JAYVGH010000148.1:0-2142 GCA_043772435.1 Bacteroidota bacterium | reverse complement strand
TTTAATTTTAATTCCGGCATCCATTAACGCTAACGTTCCGGCACATACTGTAGCCATAGAACTACTACCGTTACTTTCTAAAATATCGCTTACCACACGAATGGTGTAACCGCTATCCATAGGCACTACACGTTTTAATGCACGTAAAGCTAAGTTACCGTGACCAACTTCTCTACGACCAACGCCACGGTTAGGTTTTGCTTCGCCGGTACTAAACCCAGGGAAATTATAATGTAAAATAAATTTTTCTTCACCTTTGTTAAACGCACCGTCAATCATAAGTGTATCTCTTGGCGTGCCAAGGGTTACAGTGGTTAACGATTGTGTTTCGCCACGGGTAAACACCGCGCTGCCGTGTGGCGAAGGCAAATAACCTACTTCTGCCCAAATAGCACGAATATCGGTTGTTTTACGTCCATCTAAACGTACTTTTTCATCAATAGCCATTCTACGAACAGCATCGTACTCCACATCGTGATAATATTTATTTATTAAACTTTCTTTTAATTTTAATTCTTCGGGCGAATATTGTTTTTTAAATTCTTCTAAAGGCGTTTTAAAGTTTGCTTTACGATTGTGTTTATTACCATCTAATTTTTTAGCGGCAGCATACACAGCATCATAAGTTTCTTTATGAACTTTAGCTTTTAATTCGGCATCGTTTGTTTCGTGATTGTACTCGCGTTTGGTTTTTAAACCTGCTTTTTCGGCAAATTCGTTAATGGCTTTTATTTGAAGTTTAATGGCTTCGTGCGCAAATTTAATGGCTTCTAACATTTCTTCTTCACTTGCCTCACTCATTTCACCTTCTACCATAGCAATATCAGTAGCACTTCCAGCCACAATCATATCAATGGTTGCCGTTAATAATTGTGTTTTTGTAGGATTAATGTATAATTTACCGTCAATCTTACCAACTCTTACTTCGCTAATTGGTCCGTTAAACGGAATATCGCTAACAGCAATAGCGGCACTTGCAGCCAAGCCAACTAAGGCGTCCGGCATTGTTTCGCCATCGCTCGATAATAAGGATAACATTAATTGTGTATCGGCATGGTAATCATCGGGGAATTGCGGACGTAAAGCACGGTCTACAATACGAGATATTAATACTTCATAATCTGATAATTTTGCTTCGCGTTTAAAAAATCCGCCAGGAAAGCGACCTGCAGAAGCATATTTTTCTTGGTAATCAACTGTTAAGGGTAAAAAATCTACGCCTTCTTTTGCATCTTTGTTACTTACAATAGTAGCTAAAATCATTGTATTACCAACTTTTACTACTACCGAGCCATCGGCTTGTTTGGCAAGTTTGCCTGTTTCTAATGTAATGATTTGGCCATTGCCACTATCAAAACTGTGTGTAATTCCTATTTGTGACATTTTTTTGTGTTTTGTGTATCAACGTTTTTGATACGGGTTTATATTATATGATTTGTTTATTTTTATCCGGTACAATGTACACATCTTTGTAATTAATAGAGGTAAAAAAAAAGCATTCCGAATAATATTCAGAATGCCCCCTTTTTTAATACCAATACGAAAAATTATTTACGAATATCTAATGTTTTAATTATGGCACGGTAACGCATTAAGTCTGTACGTTTTAGGTAATCTAATAACGCACGACGTTTACCTACTAAGTTTAATAGCGAACGTTGTGTTCCAAAATCTTTTTTATTGTCTTTTAAATGACCTGTTAAATGGTCGATACGAAGCGTAAATAATGCAATTTGCGATTCTGAGCTACCAGTGTTTTTTTCAGCTCCGCCGTGTTTTTTAAAAATGTCTTTTTTTACCTCTGATGTTAAATACATATTCTTAATTTTAAAATAGACGGTAAATATACGATTATTTTAGGGATTTGCAAAAAATAAATAGATAATTTACAACTACGGGGTAACATTTGCAGTACCAATGGTAGTATTGAACATTAAAAAAATATATGTTTTATTATTTACCGACATGTTTGAATAATTTTTAACGTAAACAGAAAATTGAGCATTACCACTACCCACAGTTGCAGATGATAATTCGGCAATTGTAAAATTTATGTTAGTAGCAGATGATGAAACAGTTTTTGATAAATTTAATGATGGACCATTTATTTGTACATTAATTGAATCGGCATTAGTAATATTA
>JAYVGH010000147.1:0-4782 GCA_043772435.1 Bacteroidota bacterium | reverse complement strand
GACATTGTTCTAAAACGTATTTCGCTTTCTTCAATTTTTTTTAAAGTTTTTACTTTTTCCGTAGTTTCAAAACAACTTACAAAAACGCCGGCGGGTTTTCCCGATTCATCATTTACAGGGCTGTAACTAAACGTCCAATATACATCCTCCATTTGTCCGTTGCGGTAAATTGGAATTAGTTGGTCTTCGGACCATGTAGCCCCCCCTCCTGCAAGTACAGTGTCTATTAAAGGTTTTATTACGTGCCAAATTTCTTTCCAATAATCTCCGCCTCGCTCCCCTAAAATACTTGGATGTTTGCCATCGTTACCTAAACTTGGGCGATAGGCGTCGTTATAAAAACAAATTAATTCAGGACCCCAAAATAAAAACTTCGGAAATTTAGTATTTAAAATAATACTTATGGTTGTGCGCAAACTTTGAGGCCAGTTTTCAATAGAGCCTAACGGCGTTTTGCCCCAGTCTTTTGCTCGTATTAAAGATGCCATTTCTCCATCGCCTGAAAGAAATTGTAAATTAGTAACTGAAGAATTAATTTTCATGTTGAGTTAATTTAAAAATTGCTTTAGGTTTTAAAATAAAATTTTCAAACGTTAATACTGTTTTGTTAGTGCGTGTTAAAGATTTTAACGCATTATTTATTACATTTTTAAGTTTTGAATAAGTTGTTGGTTTGCAAATATAATGTTGCGCGCCATTTTTATGAAGTGAATTAATAATATTATCAAATGATGTAGGCGTTATAATTATTGGAACAGTATTAAATTTAATTTTAGCCCTAATATCTGAAAGACACTCGAAACTATTTTTGTCAGGCATATTTAAGTCGAGAAAGATGGCATCGGGCAGTAGTTTAACTTTTGATAATTCTTTAATAAGTAAATCGCCGCTATTTATTGTTATAAAATTTGTTTTATGCGATAATTCATTTAATGCTTCTTTAAAAAAAAGGCTATCATCTTTTATATAGTTAGTTAATAAAAGATTGGTTACAGTAAAATTCACAAAATAAAGCTAAGCATTATAAAATTTATCTGCAAGAAATTAGACTAAAATCTATACTAATAAATTATTAAAATTTACTTTTTCTTATCTAAAGCAGGTAATTTACCATAAGCAATAATTTCGGCAGGGCTGCTTAACGATTTATTAGAAACGTTTTCGTTAACATTGCATTTTACTTTAAGGGAATAATCTAAACGTTCGTTTTTAACTTTTAAAAGCCAAGCTGTTTTTAAAGGATGGTAAATTTTAATAGAAATTGGAATGTTAATGATGGAACTAGATTGAGGTTTAATTATTAAACGTTTTGATATAACTCCCTTTGAATGAAGTGTATTTTTTACAGTCATTTCGTACTGAATATCGTCTATCTTTAAATCAAGATTTTTTCCTCGGTTAATAATTTGAATAGTTGCATTTGCTTTTAAAGTTTTGTCTTTAAAACTATAGCCATTACGTTCAACTTTTAAAACTTTTATTTGTGGTGGAATAGGAACTTCAATTTTTGTATTTTTATTAAAATTTAATTTTTCGCGACCAATAAATGTTTGATAAACCACAAAACCTTTTATATTAACTGTAGTAGAATCCTGCTCATGCATATTTTTAATTAAACTCATAACTTGTTTAATACTTAAATCTAATTGCACTTTAACTGTATCTAAATCAAATCGTGATTGTTTTATATTTAAGGCAATGGTTTGGTGAGCAATTACGGTATCGTTAAGTTGTAATTCGAACTGAACAGTATCGATAACTAATTTGTAAGGATTTTTATTTTGAAGAATTATAGAAACTTTTGTAAAAGCGGAATCGTTCTTTATAAGTGTATTAATTGAACTTATTTTATTTATGTCGGGGAAAATAAGTTTAACGGCTTTGTTTGGATTGTATGCGTAAAAAAGTATTACCCCACTAATTACAAAAATAAAAAGTATAATAAATAGTTTTATAATATGTGAATTTGATTTTTTGGTACTCATGTTAACTATTTATTTTTTTTTCTTTCTTCTCGCCTTAATTTCCTCTCTTTTTTTCTTCGATCCCTTTTAGTTTCTTTTACCGATTCTTTTTTATTTTTTTTGGTACCAAATACTTTTTCTAAAAAAGTTTTATCTTTTGCATCGTCTAATTTATTAATAGTAATGGTATTATCAATAGACGGTTTAAGAGCGTTTACAAATGCATTACGTAATACAAAACTTATGGCGCGCCAAATATTAATATTTGGGTTATCAAATTTGCCTTCAATATTTAGTTTGGTAGCTAGTTGATCTTTTCGCTTATTTTCTAATAACGCTGCCGCGCTACCAATAAGTGTTTCCCATAAAATTTGTTTGAAATTTCCTTCTTCTTTATTCCACTGCACAATGTTTAAATCTTTTAAAACTGGTTTTACATAACCTCCAAAACCACCGTCTTTACCGGCAAATTCCGCATAAACGCTTAAGTTGCCTTTTTTAACATCAAAATTGCCATATGCCTTTAAAAAGTCGTTTAGGAGTACTAAATTTAAATTTGTCATTTCTGCACTCATATCAAATGTTGGCTTTTTTTGCAAGGCATCAAAATCTACTTTAAGTTTAAAAGCACCTCCGTAGGCTTTGGCAGTAGCATCGGCACGAGCCGGTAGTTTTTTAGTGCTATCGTTTACGTTTGAAAGATTTAAGGCAACTACTTTTAATTCTTTTAAAGCAACATCTAATTTAGGTGAGGAAAATTGATCGATATAATGTATTTCGCCATTAGTAATTTCAAAACGGTTAACAGTTAAAGGCATTAAATCTTTTATTAATTGCCTAAAATCGGCAGTATCTGCTTTGGCATCTTCGCCCTTATGTTTTCCTTTTACAAAATTTACAATAGGGTTTTCAACATAAATTTCGCCAACTACTGAGCCTTTAAATATTGCCTCCCACTGCACCGATAGATCAATTGATGATGCTTTAAAAAACGGAATAGTATCTTTTTTCCCTTGCTCATTACCAATTTTTACAAGTTTAATGTCATTAATAACATATGCTCCACGTATTAAAGCAATATCTATGTCTTCAACATGACCATAATATTCTTTAAGCTCGCTTAGTTTTTTATTTACATAATGAAGAACTATATAAGGTAAAAAAAGTCTAAAAACAATTAATACAATTATAAATGAAAGAACAAATATTTTTAATTTTTTTTTACCGTGAGGCAATTTTTTATTGGGTTGATTTTTTTCTGTTATTTGTTCAGTAGTTTTATTACCCATAACTAATGTTTTTTTATGAACATTAATAAATTTATGCCACTGGAACAGTTTTTGAAATTGTATTTTTGAAAAAAAATAGCACAAAAAGAATGAAGAAACAATTTTTTAAAAATTCGTGGGGTATAATAAGAGATTCTTTTAAAGAATTTAGTAATGACAAAGTTTTTAAATTAAGCGCTGCTTTAGCTTATTATACTATATTTTCGCTTCCATCCATGTTAATTGTAATTATTGGTTTATGCAGCATATTTTATGGTAGAGATGCGATACAAGGTCAGGTTTTTTCAAAAATTCAAGGAATTGTAGGCGCGGATGCTGCAAAACAAATACAAGATGTTTTAACACATACCACTTTGCGACATGATGGCTTTGTTGCAACGGCAGTAGGTATTGGTACATTATTATTAACGGCTACGGGTATGTTTGGAGAAATACAAGATTCTATTAATTCTATTTGGGGTTTACAGACCAAACCAAAAAAAGGTATTATTAAAATGTTATTTAATCGCCTAACGTCCTTTTCTATGATAGTTGTGTTAGGTTTTATACTGCTTGTATCGTTAGTTCTTAATGCCTTGTTAGAAGGGCTTATACATAAATTAGAACGTTTTTTTTCTCCCGAGGCAATAAATTTCCTTTTTATATTAGATTACGGTGTAATGATTTTGGTAACTGCAACTTTATTTGCCAGTATTTTTAAAGTGTTACCCGATGCTAAAATAAAATGGAGCGACGTTTGGGTAGGTGCTTTTACAACATCGGTATTATTTTTATTAGGTAAATTTTTAATTGGTTATTATTTAAAAAGTAATAAAAGTATAGGAGCATACGGCGCTGCCGGTTCAGTAATACTTATTTTGCTGTGGGTATATTATTCCGCACTAATTTTATATTTTGGGGCTGAATTTACACAGGTTTATGTGAAATATAAAAAACGTAGAATAGAACCTAACAAGTATGCAGTGTGGGTTGAAAAAAACATTGTTGAAAAAGAACTTAATACAGAAGTTAAAGATCATACAGAAACTATTGATAAAAAAATAATTACTGATGAGTAAATTTAAAAAGATAACTAGTTATTTTTTTTTAAAGGCAACGTAATTATAAATGTAGTTCCTTTATCAATTTCGCTAATAACTTTTATAGTGCCATCGTGTTTTGAAATAATTGTATGAGTTGCAGTTAATCCTAAACCTGAGCCGCCTTGTTTTGATGTAAAAAATGGCTCAAATAATTTATTGAGATCTTGCTTTGGAATTCCTTTACCATTATCGGTTATAGTTAATATTACATTTTCAACGTCGGTTATTACAGTAATTTTTAATTTACCATTTTTGTTTGTTATAGCTTCAACAGCATTTACAAAAATATTTAATAGCGCAATTATAAGTTTTTCTTTATCTCCTATAATTAAAATATTATTTGGAATTTCTTTTTCAACACTTATTTCTTTTAATTTTATTCTGTCTTGTATATGCTCGAAGGTTTCAGATAAAAGATCATGAATGTATAATTCTCCAATATTAATC
>JAYVGH010000146.1:0-17571 GCA_043772435.1 Bacteroidota bacterium | reverse complement strand
TTCAATTAATAAACCTACACAAGCAGCATCGGCCGATTTGTGTTTGTCTTTTTCGGTAGCACCTTGTGGTACAACAACCTCAATTACTAACTGACGGGTGCTAATACTTTGAAACTCGAACATTTGAGTATTTTCGGCTGCTGAATTATCAAATAGCATTTCGTTTGTTCGAGAATCGTAAATTTTGTAGCTTACTTTGTCTCCTAAAACTGTTTCGCAACAAACAGAGATACGGTAATCCATACCTTTGTAAATAACACAACGTAATTTACTAACCATACCTTGGTTAAATAAACCACTTTTGCTTTGGGCATTGTATTGCCATTTAGAACCCTTTTCAGGTTTTTCTAATATACAAAATTTTTTGTGAAATTGCCCACAAACACCAGCTTGTGAAAAAGCGTACGAGCTAATTAATGTGGATAATAAAATTGTTACAATATACTTCATAGCCTTTATATTATTTAGTTAATGTATATGAGTTGCGGATAGTTTTTATTTTTTCTACAATGCCTTTATAAACATCTTCAGTTATTACCAATTGTTTACCACCACCAAGCATTTTTGTTTTACCATCTTTTGATTTGCTAGCTTCCGCATCTTTTTCCGAAATTTTATTAAATTCTGCTAATAAACCATCAAAATCTTTTTTTACAGCCCCTACGTTAGCATCGGATTCGTGTTTTTTCAAAAACTCAATTAAATTTTCTAAAGTGTATTTTTGATCTGCTAAACGTTCAATTACTGGGCTGTTTGCTTCAAATTTTGCTAAGTTAGTGGCAATAAATATGCTTTCTAACCAACCGCCTGCAACAACTAATGCTAAAGTAGGTCCTTGTTTTCCGTCTTCTAAAGTTTCAAACGATGAAAAATAAACGTCATCTGTTATAACTGCTAACGAATCAGACGAACCTAAATTGTTTTGTAAACGTTTTAAAATATCGGGACTAATAGCTGTAGAAACACCTATTTGATCACCCATGGTTTTAACAGTTCCAAAGTATTTTAAAGCTTCGCTACCAATATTAAAAATACTGCAATAACTTAAATCGCAACTATATATACCGAAATTTAAGGCTTTTGACTTGGCATCAGTATAATTTTTACTATTACCAACAGGATTTAAAAAGTCGGTTTTGCTATTTTTACTACCGCCTACCATTTTAATAAATGTTAGCATTTCGCCTGGTGAAGGCACTTGGAAGAATGTTTCAGAAACAGGATTTGTTTTTGGGTCTTCAACTTTAACAGAATCAGTATTCTCTACGTCTTCGGTTTTTTCGCCACCACCGCAGCTAGTTAAGCTAAATGCAGTTACTGCTGATAAAAAAAATAAACTTGTTTTTTTCATATGTTTATTATTGTTTAAAGATATAAATTTTTTAATTACCTTTTATTAATTTGTTTACTAGGCTCGCCGCCTCATGAAACTCAGTTGCGGAGAACACTTTTAATCCACTATCGTCAATTAATTTTTTAGCTATATCGGCATTGGTACCTTGTAAACGAACTATAATAGGCACTTCGATATTACCCATGTTTTTATAAGCATCTACTACTCCTTGTGCCACACGGTCGCAACGCACAATGCCACCAAAAATATTTACTAATATTGCTTTTACATTTTTGTCTTTTAAAATAATACGGAAGGCTTTTTCAACACGTTCGGCATTTGCACTGCCGCCTACATCTAAAAAATTAGCAGGTTCACCACCGCTTAGTTTAATAATATCCATAGTTGCCATAGCTAAACCGGCACCATTTACCATACATCCTACGTTTCCGTCTAACTGTACATAATTTAACTCTGCTTCACGCGCTTCAACATCTACCGGATTCTCTTCTGTAATATCACGCATAGCTTCGTAATTAGGATGGCGGAACAAACCGTTATCATCAAAACTCACTTTACTATCTACAGCGATTATTTTATCGTCGCTGGTTTTTAAAACAGGATTAATTTCAAATAAACTAGCATCAATACTTTCGTAGGCTTTATATAGGCTGGCAATAAATTTTGTCATTTCTTTAAACGAGTTTCCGCTTAATCCCAAATTAAATGCAATTTTACGTGCTTGAAAAGGTTGTAAACCCACTCGTGGATCAATTTCTTCTTTCCAAATTTTTTCTGGCGTATGTTCGGCAACGTGTTCAATATCCATTCCGCCTTCGGTGCTGTAAACAAAAGTGTTTCTGCCTTTTGCACGGTCTAACAACACACTCATGTAAAATTCTTTAATATCTTCTTTTTTACCATAATACACATCTTGCGCTACTAAAACTTTGCTAACCAATTTGCCTGTGGCACTAGTTTGTGGCGTTATTAAATGCATACCAATAATACTTGTTGCAATTTCTTTTACTTTATCAATATTCGAAGCAAATTTTACACCGCCGCCTTTACCACGCCCACCGGCATGTATTTGCGCCTTAATTACAACGCCATCGCATTTATGGGTTTCCATAAGTTGTTTGGCTGCAGCAACCGCTTGTTCTGCAGTTTCGGCAACAATTCCTTCTTGAATTACCACACCAAAACTTTTTAAAATGCTTTTACCTTGATATTCGTGAATGTTCATAATCTCAAAATTAATATAATTGCCCCAAATTTAAGGTTTTATTTGAAATGCAAAAGTTTACAGCAAAAAATTATTAATTTGTTGTTTTTGAGTTTTAAAATTTAAGAAAACACTTACATTTGTAACAAAAATTAAAACTATGAACTTTCCGGCAGAATTAAAATATACAAAAGACCACGAGTGGGTTAAAATTGAAGGCGATATTGCAACAGTTGGCATTACCGATTTTGCACAACGCGAATTGGGAGATATTGTTTATGTAGATGTAAATACAATTGGCGAAACAGTTGATAAAGAAGCCATTTTTGGGAGTGTTGAAGCCGTAAAAACTGTTAGCGATTTATTTATGCCTTTAACAGGCGAGGTATTAGAAATAAATAAAGACATTGACTCTGCGCCAGAAACTGTAAATACCGATCCTTATGGTGCCGGTTGGATGATAAAATTTAAAATTACAAACAGTTCACAAATCAGCGAATTATTAAGCGTTGACGATTATAAGAAGTTGATTGGGGTTTAAATGCCTGTACCCCTGACAGGGCTATTTTAAATTACTATTAGTTGCCCTGTCAGGGGTATGTAAAATGAAAAAACTTCTTCTAAAATATTCCATTTTTTTAGCAATTTTTTGGGCAACTATCATTTTTGGTTTATGCGCTACACCGGGACAATATATTCCAAACGCTAATTGGCTCGAATTATTGAGTTTTGATAAATTTGTACACGCTTCTATTTTTTTTATTTTGTGCACTTTATTATTAATTATTTCTATAAAATACAAACAAAGTAAAACTGCTATATTAATTTATTTTTTAATAAGCGTTTTGTATGGCGGCTTATTAGAAATTATGCAAGCTAAATGCTTTAGTAACCGTGCAGGCGATTGGCAGGATTTTTTTGCAAATTCCTTTGGTTGCGCGGTAGCACTTTTGCTTTTTAAAAAATTAAGCCGCTTTTTAAAAACTACAAACTAAAATTATTATATTTGTTATTAATAAAAGCTAGTGAGTTACTAACTTTCAAAACTTTTTAACTTTCAAAACACTTTAAACTTATGATAATTAAAGATTGGAGCAAACAAGAAATTCTTGACGTTTATAATACCCCTTTATTAGAATTAATTTCTCAAGCAAATACTATTCATCAACAAAATCATAAAGTTGGCGAAGTGCAAATAAGTTCTCTCTTATCTATTAAAACTGGCGGTTGCCCCGAAGATTGCGCTTATTGTCCTCAAGCAGCACGCTACCATACCGAAGTAAAAGTTCATAAATTAATGGATGTAAAAGAGGTAAGCGAATGCGCCGATAATGCCAAAGCCGGTGGCGCAAGCCGTATGTGTTTGGGTGCCGCTTGGCGCGAAGTGCGTGATAATAAAGATTTTGACAAAGTGTTGGAGATGGTAAAAACCATTAACAGCAAGGGTTTAGAAGTATGCGCCACATTAGGTATGGTTACCGAAGAACAAGCAAAAAAATTAGCAAATGCAGGCTTGTACGCCTACAACCACAACATTGATACCTCAGAAGAAAATTATAATAATATTATTTCAACGCGTACGTTCGACGATAGATTAAATACAATTAATAATGTACGCAAAGCAGGATTAACAGTATGTAGTGGAGGAATTATTGGTATGGGCGAAACTGCCGAAGATAGAATAGGAATGCTTTACACCTTAAGCTTATTGCGCCCGCAACCCGAAAGTGTGCCTATAAATGCATTGGTAGCAATGGAAGGTACGCCCTTAGAAGAACAGCCTCCGGTGCCAATTTGGGATATGGTGCGTATGATTGCAACAGCACGGATTGTATTGCCAAAAACATCAGTACGTTTAAGTGCTGGCCGCTTAAATATGAGCATGGAAGGACAGGCCTTATGTTTTATGGCGGGGGCAAATTCTATTTTTGCTGGTGAAAAATTATTAACCACGCCCAACCCAAATTATAACCAGGATATGGAAATGTTTAAACTATTAGGTATTAAACCAAAGAAGGCGTTTGCAGATAAGTTGGAAGAGGTTATAAGTTAATGTCGATAAACAATCAATCAAATTACTTACAACAAGCTCTTAATAATCGAAAAGAAAATGGACTGCTTCGCACTTTAAAAACAAATTTCCCAACCATTGATTTTTGTAGCAACGATTATTTAGGATTTGCAAAGTTGGGGTTATTGAATAACGCTTCAGCTCAACTCAGCGTACAACAAACAACTTCAAACAACCAACAATTAAAAAGTGGGTCAACTGGTTCTCGTTTAATATCAGGTAATTGTTTATATATTGAAGAGGTTGAAAAAAGCATTGCACAATTTCATAATGCCGAAAGTGCATTGATTTTTAACTCGGGCTACGATGCTAATTTAGGTTTATTGTCCAGTGTGCCACAAAAAAACGATTTAATTTTGTTTGACGAATTAAGTCATGCCAGCATTTATGATGGTATTCGTTTGAGCTATGCTAAGCATTATAAGTTTAAGCATAATGATGTAAATGCTTTAGAGGTTTTAATACAACGTCACCACAAATTTTTTGAAAACACATATATTGTTGTAGAGAGTGTTTACAGTATGGATGGCGATACCGCACCATTAATAGACATTATAGCTTTATGTAAAAAGTACACTAATACATATTTAATTGTTGACGAAGCCCACGCCATTGGCATTTACGGTACTAACGGTTATGGGCTTTGCAATAAATTAAATATTGAAAACGAGTGTTTTGCTCGAATTTATACTTATGGCAAGGCAATGGGTTGTCATGGCGCAGCAATTGTAGGCTCTGAAGTGTTGCGAAATTATTTAATAAATTTTGCGCGTTCGTTTATTTACACTACAGCTTTACCTAAACACAGTATTAATAGTATAAAGAGTGCTTATAAATTATTACAAACTACAGAGCAAATTGCAAAACTGCAAACCGTTATACAGTATTTTTTATCTAAAAGTTCTTCTTTAAAAAATTTAATAATAAGCCCCAGTGCCATTCAATGCTTGGTAATTGGCGATAATAAAAAAGTTGACGCGTTAGAAAATGTATTAGCAAAAAATAATATTTATGCAAAAGCTATTAAAAGTCCTACCGTTAAAATTGGAACCGAACGCTTGCGTTTTTGTTTACATGCTTTTAATACGGTTAAGGAAATTGATTTATTGATAAGTGTCATAAAAGATAATATATAACAGTCACTTCGAGTAGCGAGGAACGAGCGTATCGAGAAGTATTTTCTTGAGAGTTCTCGATACGAAAATTTAAAGAGGCAAAATTTTCTACTCGAACTGACAAAATGAAATTAAGATGAAAAACTACTTTATAACAGGAATAGGTACAAATGTTGGTAAAACAATTGCCTCAGCTATATTAACCGAAGCATTACAAGCCGATTACTGGAAACCTATACAAACAGGCAGTTTTGAAGATAACGATAAAAACACTATTAAAAATTTAATTTCTAACTCAAAAACGGTTTTTCATAACGAGACTTATAATTTTAAAGAACCTGTATCTCCACATTTAGCTGCGGCATTAGAAAATAAAAAAATAAATATCGAAACCATAGGCCTACCCGAAACTGAAAATAGCCTTATTATTGAAGGAGCCGGAGGAATTTTAGTCCCTTTAAACGAAAACAATTTTGTAATTGATATTGCACGAAATTTAGAAGCGCCGATTATTTTAGTCTGTCAAAATTACTTAGGTTGTATCAATCATTCGTTATTAAGCATTGATTATTTATTAAAAAATGATTTTGAAATAAAAGGTTTAATTTTAAACGGTAATTTTGATAAAGCGGTAAAATCGGCAATTATAAATTATTCAGAAATACCCGTTATTGCCGAAATTCCGGAGATGAAAGAAATAACAAAAGATACTATTTTAGCACAAGCTCAAAAATTAGACCTTTCCAATTTTTGACCTCATAAACTTTTGTGTAAAAGTCTATTTGTGCTAAAAAGCGTAGTTTTGTGTGAAAGAAGATTTTGGCTGTTCGCGAAGCGCTTAAATCTTCAGGCTTTAGTGCAAATTAGACTTTAGCAAAGGTTTATGAAGTCTGGATTTTTGCCCAACTTTTTATCAAGAAAAAGTTGGAAGAGAACTTAAAAACTAGTTTGATTAGAAAATTCTAAAAAGAGAAAATGGATTTAAAGGAAAGAGACGCAAAATACATTTGGCACCCCTTTACACATCAGCTAAATGCCAAGCCAAACATTAATATTGTAAAAGGCGAGGGCGTTTATTTAATAGATGATAATGGAAACAAATACATTGATGCAATAAGCAGTTGGTGGGTTAATTTGCACGGGCATTGTCATCCCTACATTTCGCAAAAAGTAAGCGAGCAATTAGTTACTTTGGAGCATTCTATTTTTTCCGATTTTACACATCCAAACGCTGTAACCCTTGCCGAACGATTATTACAACATTTGCCAAACAATCAATCCAAAATTTTTTATTCCGACAATGGAAGTACAGCTGTTGAAGTAGCTTTAAAAATGACCCTTCAATATTGGCACAATAAAAACGAACAAAAAACTACATTCATAGCTTTTGAAAACGCTTACCATGGCGATACTTTTGGAGGTATGAGTGTTGGTGCACGCAACGTATTTAATAATGCTTTCGAAAATTTATTGTTTAATGTAGCTCACATTCCATTGCCAACAAAAGAAAATATTGAGGAACTAAAAGAAATATTAAAAATTTGGTTTAGTAATCACAACATTGCCGGTTTTATTTTTGAACCATTAATACAAGGCGCTGCGGGCATGTTGATGTATGATGCGGAGTTGTTAGACGAATTAATTTTACTCTGCAAGGAGCATAACGTTATAACGATTGCCGATGAGGTTATGACAGGTTTTGGTCGCACCGGACAATTTTTTGCTAATGATTTTTTAAAAAACAAAGCGGACATAATTTGTTTAAGTAAAGGTTTAACCGGAGGCTATATGCCATTAGGCGTAACTAGTTGCGCTCAGGTTATATACGATGCGTATGTTACAGACGATAAAACAAAAACATTTTTCCATGGGCACAGTTACACCGCTAACCCAACGGCTTGTGCAGCTGCGTTAGCAAGTTTAGATATGCTGGAAAAAGAAGAAACCCAACAACAAATTCAATTAATAAATAAAGAACATTTATGCTTTCAAAATAAAATAAAATCGCATAAAAAATTAGCAGATGTAAGAGTTTTAGGTACTATCATTGCTTTTGAATTAAAAACCGAAGAGCACTCACATTATTTAAATACTGCTTCGCAGGGCATTGCCGATTGGTTTTTACAAAAAGGTATTATATTACGCCCGCTTGGTAACATTTTTTATATACTTCCGCCTTACATTATTACCAAAAAAGAACTAAATTTTATTTATAATTGTATTGAGGAATTTTTAGCATAAATTAAAATTAAAAATCAGTGGCACGCAAAATAATCATAGGTACTCGAGGCAGCCAATTAGCATTATGGCAAGCCAATTACACAAAAGACTTGTTAGAAAAAATAGGACAAGAAGTTGAAATAAAAATAATTACAACCGCTGGCGACCGCTCTCAACAATGGAACACCAGCTTTGATAAATTAGAAGGTAAAGGTTTTTTTACAAAAGAATTAGAAGATGAATTGTTGGCTAAAACTATAGATTTAGCAGTGCATTCACATAAAGATTTACCTACAACTAATCCCTACGGATTAATAGTAGCAGGCGTTAGTAGGCGGGAAGACCCAAGTGATACCTTATTGATTAGGAAAGAATGTGTGGACGATAACCAAAAGTTTAATTTAAAATTAAATGCAAAAGTTGGTACCTCTTCCGCCCGCCGGAAAAACCAATTATTGGCATTTAGGAATGATGTGGATTTGCACGATTTACGAGGTAACGTAACAACACGTGTTGAAAAATTGCGAAATAATGAATACGATGCAATTCTTTTAGCGTCTGCGGGCATTGAGCGTTTGGAGTTAGACTTAGATGATTTACACGTTGAAAAATTAAACCCCGAAGTGTTTGTGCCTGCCCCTGCACAAGGCGTTTTAGCTTGGCAAACGCGTGAGGACGATAGCGAACTGTTAGATGTGATTGATAAAATTAGCGACTTTGATGTACTTATAAAAATAAATATAGAACGCACTATTTTAAATATGTTTGATGGCGGCTGTCATTTACCTTTAGGCGCTTATTGCGATGCCGACCCTGATGATGAAGATAGATTGCGCTTTAAAGTATGGACAAGCGTGGCAGATACTTGGGACAAACAACCCAAACAATTGTATTTTGAAACACTAAATACCGATGGCTTTGCCGATGAAATTGTAGATAAAATAAAAGGTATTACACCTAAAAAAGTTTTTGTTACAAAAAATTTAAAAGAAAAAGATTATTTAAATAGTGCTCTTACCAAATTGGGGTTTGAGGTGGAAGCAAAAAGTTTAATAGAATTTAAAGAGGTAAAAATACGTGAACTACCAAAAGCCGATTGGATATTTTTTAGCAGCAAACACAGTGCCCGCTTTTTTTTACAGCAAAAACCACAGCTAGAAAAAACAGTAAAACTAGGTTGCGTTGGAGCCACTACTAGTGCTGAATTGCGAGCCTTTGGCTATAGAGCTGATTTTATAGGTTCGGGAACGGATACAAAATTAATAGGCAAACAATTTGCTGCAAAGGTGGGTAATGGTAAAGCTCTGTTTCCTATTGCAAAGGATAGTTTAAAGACATTTCAATGGCAAATGCCCAAACAGGATAATGTAATAAACTTAAATGTATATTGGACAGTAAAGCATACAACCGAAGTAGCCGAAGATAAAGATATTTTAATTTTTACCAGCCCTAGTAATTTATTAGCATATTTAGAAAAAAATAAAATTCTTCCTCACCAAAAAATAATTGCCATGGGCGATGCTACCGGGAAAGAATTAGAGAAATTGAAAATTAAAAAATATACCAAGCCAATTAGTTTTGATGATTTAGGCTTGGTGCAGGCGGTGTTGGGCATTAGCTAGTTGTATGTTGCAAGTACATCCATTTTATATAACTTTGTAATATGAACTATTCCGAGCATATTTCTATAAATCCTAATATCCGTTTTGGGAAACCCTGCATTAAAGAAACTAGGATTTCAGTTTACGATGTGTTAGGTTGGTTAGCGTCGGGGATGAGTAATGAAGAAATTATTTCCGATTATCCTCAATTGTCTATCGAAAAAATTTATGCCTGTTTAGCTTTTGCTGCTGATAGAGAACACAAATTGAAAATATCATAGTAGTATTATTATTTATTAATATTACTTGTCACACAGAGCGAAGTCGAACTGTATAAAAAAATCAAGTTAACAATGACAAAACAAGATAAAATAAAAAACTTTGATGCTAATGGCATAGGCCAATTAAACGATGGCATGTTTGGTTTACCATTTTCGTTAGAAGAGTGTGAAACCGTTTTAATTCCCATACCCTGGGAAGTTACGGTAAGCTATGGTGGTGGAACAGCTGATGGCCCGCAAGCTATTTTAGATGCCAGTTATCAGGTAGATTTATACGACCCCATTGTAAAAGATGCCTGGAAATTGGGGATTGCTATGGATGAAATTAGCGACGAAGTAAGAAGTAAAAGTGATAAAAACCGCCAAGCCGCCGAACGTTATATAAACGAATTAGCCAATGGAGCTGATGAAAATGATGTAGAATTAAAAAAAGTATCTTCTACTATAAAAGCGGAATGTGAGTGGTTAAATGCTTGGGTTAAAAAGCGTTGTTTGCATTTTTTAAATCAAAATAAAATTGTTGGATTAATTGGCGGCGACCATAGCACACCTTTAGGAATGATGCAAGCCCTTGCTGAAAAATTCGGGAACTTTACTATTTTACAAATTGATGCGCATGCTGATTTACGCAATGCTTACGAAGGTTTTGAATACAGCCACGCTTCAATTATGTTTAATGCTTTAAAAATTAAAGAAGTTGAAAAGCTGGTGCAAGTTGGCATTCGCGATTTTTGCGAAGAGGAATTAAATTTAATTAACGGCAGTAACGGCAGAGTGAAAACTTTTTTTGACAGAGACATTAAATATGCACAATACAATGGCGATAGTTGGGATAGAATTGTAAACAGAATTATAAATGAATTACCACAAAATATTTATTTAAGTTTTGATATCGACGGCTTAGATCCAAAATTATGTCCTAATACAGGAACGCCAGTTGCTGGTGGTTTTGAAGTAGAACAAATTTTATTTCTGTTAGAAAAAATTGTTAAAAGCGGTCGCAAAATTATAGCATTTGATTTAAACGAAGTGTCTCCGGGTGTTGGTAACGAATTAGACGCTAACGTGGCTGCACGTTTGTTGTATAGAATTTGTAATTTAGTGGCTATGAGTAATGGAAAATTTAGTGCGTAAAATAAATGAGAAAATTTTATTTAATATACTTAATTGCATTTTTAGCAGTATGTTTTAAAACTAAAGCCGCTAAACTAAAAGCAGGAACCTACCGCGCCACGCTTTTATTAAATACTGTAAACAATATTGAATTACCTTTTAATTTTGATGTAAAATATATTGGCAAAAAACCGGTAATTGTAATTAAAAATGCTGATGAGAGAATAACTATTGATGAAATAACAATTAAAGGCGACTCTGTTAATTTTAAAATGCCCGTATTTGATACCGAGTTTAAAACGGTTTTGCGTAATGATTCGTTAATTGGTGTTTGGATAAATCATTATAGAAAAGAAAAAAACGTAATCTCTTTTAAAGCTGTTTACAACCAAAGCAACCGTTTTAATTTTGTGCCTGGAAAAGCAAATCCATACTTTGAAGGTAACTGGGAAGTAACATTTTCACCCAATACAAACGATAGCAGTAAAGCGATTGGTGTTTTTCATCATGTAGAACAAACGGATTATGTAACAGGTACTTTTTTAACCGAAACCGGCGATTATCGTTATTTAGAAGGAATGAAAAATGGTAATAAATTTTATCTATCGTGCTTTGATGGTAGCCATGCTTTTTTATTTATTGCCGAACACAACGACTCAAAATTAAAAGGCACTTTTTACAGTGGCGCAAATTGGCAGGAGGGTTGGATAGCAAAACTAAATCCGGATTTTAAATTACGTAACGCTAATGAAATTACATTTTTAAAAAATAGAGACGATAAATTAAATTTCTCATTTTTAAATCTTAATAAAAAAATAATTTCGATTAATGATAAAAAATACGAAAACAAGCCATTGATAATACAAGTAATGGGTAGCTGGTGTCCTAATTGTATGGACGAAAGTGCCTATTTATCTCAGGTTTACAAACAGTACAATAAACAAGGTTTAGAAATTATTGCCTTAGCTTTTGAAAAAACAACCGATGTTGATAAAGCCATAAAACAAGTTACACGTTTAAAAAATAAATTTAAAATAGATTACGAAATTTTAATTACAGGGCAAACGGGTAAAGATAAAGCTTCAGAAACATTATCTGCTTTAAATAAAATTTCGGCTTTTCCAACAACTCTATTTTTAAACAAACAACATCAAGTTGTAAAAATATCAACAGGCTTTAGCGGTCCGGCAACAGGCGTTAAATACGAAGAATTAAAAGCAGAATTAGAAGCTCAAATAATTGTACTTTTGAAGTAATAATATGTCAGATCAAGTAAATTTTGCTTGCCCTTTGCAAAATTGTATCGAGAACCATCTCAATACGAAAATTTAAAAAGGCAGAATTTTCTACTCGATTCGAAAATATACAATAATATAAATATGTTTACAGGAATTATAGAAACCTTAGTCCGCTTAGAAAAAATAGAAAATGAAAACACCAATGTTCATTTTACATTTTCAAGCACTATAATACATGAATTAAAAATAGACCAAAGCATTGCTCATAACGGTGTGTGTTTAACTGTTGTTAAAATAGAAGAAAATAACTATACCTTAACAGCTATTGACGAAACCTTAAAACGAACCAATTTAAGTTTACTAGCGGTTGGCGACTTGGTAAATGTAGAGCGCTGCATGCTAGCAAATGGAAGGTTTGACGGACACATTGTACAAGGACATGTAGATACTACAGCCAAATGCATTGAGGTAAAAGATTTAAATGGTAGTTGGGAGTTTGTTTTTGAACACGAAAACAATAAAAATTTTGTTAGTGTAGAAAAAGGCAGCATTACTATAAATGGTGTTAGTTTAACGGTTGTTCAAAGTACAGCAACAACTTTTTCAGTATGCATTATTCCTTACACCTTCGAAAATACAAATTTTAAAGCACTAGCGGTTGGCGGCTTTGCAAATATAGAGTTTGATATTGTAGGAAAATACGTTGCTAAATTATTGGATAGAAAATAAAATTAATTTACAATTTTACCATCTTTCATAACCAAAGTCCTATCAGCCATTTTGGCTAAATCAGCGTTATGAGTTACAATAACAAATGTTTGATTAAAACTATCGCGTAATTTAAAAAATAGTTGATGCAGTTCTTCTGCATTTTTACTGTCTAAATTTCCACTGGGCTCATCGGCAAAAATTACTTTTGGATTATTTATTAAGGCTCGTGCTACTGCTACTCTCTGTTGTTCGCCTCCACTAAGCTCTGATGGCTTGTGATTTATTCTATCTTTTAAATTAAACAATTCTAGCAATTCTATTGCACGGATCTCACTTTCTTTTTTACTTTTTTTTGCAATTAATGCTGGAATGCACACATTTTCAATAGCAGTAAATTCAGGTAACAATTGATGAAATTGAAATACAAAACCTATGTGTTGGTTTCTAAAAGCCGCTAATTTTTTTTCGCTTAACGCAAAAACATTTTCATTATTAATAATTACTTCACCTTGGCTAGGCTTATCCAAAGTGCCTAAAATAGTTAATAAGGTAGTTTTACCTGCACCCGAAGAGCCCACAATACTAACAATTTCGCCTTGCTGTATTTCTAAATCTACGCCTTTTAAGATCTCTAAATCGGCATAATTTTTATGAATATTTTTTCCTACAATCACTGTGTTTAACCCAAAAATAAATAACAAATAAAAGTAATTAATAAAATGCCAATTATATCTAATACAATGCCAACTTTTAGCATATCTTTTATATTAATTTGTTTGGTGCCAAAAACTATAGTGTTGGCGGCCGTTGCAACGGGCAGCATAAAACCTATTGAAGAAGCAAATGTTGCAGGTATCATTAATAATAATGGAGGTAAATCTAAGTCTTTTTGCAAAGCAATCATAACAGGAATGGCTAATTGTATACTGGCAATGTTAGAAGCAAATTCGCTAATAATAGTAACAATAATACAAACACCTAAAATAATAAATATGGGCGAAACACCCTTTAACACCGCTAAACTGGCGGCTAACCAATTGCTTAAACCCGATACCTCGAAACCATATGCCAAAGCAAAACCACTGCCAAACATTAAAATAATATCGTAACGCAATTTTTTAGCATCTTCCCATATTAATAAACTTTGGCCTTTTATTTTTTTAGATGGTATTAAAAACAGCAATAGTGCCGCTAATATGGCCACAAAAGCATCGTCTACAAATTTAGGTTTTATAAAAATATTTGTCCAGCCTTTAAATATAAAAGGTCCAAAGTCAATATCAGCGCGTGTAAACCATAATAAAATACACGAAATAAAAATACCAAACACCCATTTTTCTTCCCAACTAAATTTACCTAATTTTTTATAAGTATCTACAAAAAATGATTTTTCTATTTTTAAAACAACCTTATTTTTTATAAAATAAAAATTTAAAACAAAAAATGTACACACCAAAAAACACAACGAAACCGGGTATCCAATTTGGCTCCATTTTAAAAAATTTAAATCGTTGTTGTTTGGAAAAGCTTCTTTGTAGGCTTTAAAAAAATACATATTAGGTGGCGTACCAACGGGTGTAGCCATGCCACCTATGGTTGCCGCAAAAGCAAGGCCTAATAATAAAGCAGCTGCAAATTTTTGCTCGTGTTTAGTTATATATGTTTTCGTTTCTTGAATTAAAGCAAATACAGCGCCAAATAACATCATAGTGGTAGCGGTATTGCTTATCCAATTACTAATTAAATATGTGCTAATCATTACCCCTAATAAAATAGTACTGGGCTTTGTGCCAACAATAGTTAATATTTTTAAAGCAATACGTTTGTGTAAATCCCATTTTTCAATGGCAAATGCCAACATAAAACCACCAATAAACAAAAAAATAATACTATCGGTATATTGTTGAGAAACCGTTTTGCAATCGGCGATGCCTAACACGGGCAGCATTAATACTGGCACTAATGCTGTTACTGCCAAACTTACCGCTTCGGTAAACCACCAGGTACACATCCACACTGCAATACCTGCCATTAAACTTACCTTATGGTTATTGACGTCTAACTCTACACCAAACCATAATAAACAAGCTAGTAGTGGACCTAATACTTGAAATATATATTTTTTATTTCCTTCCAAAATTAATTTACAGCGTATGAAGATAAGAAATGCTTTAACAAGGCCAGCATCTTACAAATAAAAATTTATTAGTATTTTTGTTTACAATGGCAGGTATAATCGGTACAATAAAAAAATCGCAACAATTTATTTCTACCACACTTTGGCACTTACGTGTATCAAAATTAGATGGAAGAAGAGGCTTTTTTATTAAGAAATTGCGTATTTTATCATTAGCCATAAAAGGGTTTAACGAAGATAAATGTTTAACTAAAGCCTCGGCACTTACATTTTACACCTTATTTTCAATTGTACCTATATTGGCATTAATTTTCGCTATTTCAAAAGGTTTTGGCTACGAAAAAGATTTACAAATACTTATTTTAGGTAACTATCCTCAGTATAAAACAGTTTTAGATCAAGCATTTGTATCAGCTAATTCAATGCTTGCAAACACAAAAGGAGGTTTAATTGCAGGCTTTGGTATAGTACTTTTATTGTGGAGTGTAATGAAGTTATTAGTTAGCATAGAGGAAAATTTTAATGAAATATGGGAAATAAAACGAGGCAGAACTTGGATGCGGAAAATTACAGATTACTTAACTATTATGATTGTAAGCCCATTGTTTTTAATAATTTCGGGTAGTTTAACTGTCGCGCTTCAAACACGTATGGTTGGTGTTGGTGTGTTAGGTTTTGCTGGTTTAATTTTGGTTAAATTATTAGCATATGGTTTAATAGCTGGCGTATTTACATTTTTATACATGGTATTACCAAATACAAAAGTAAAGTTTAAGGCTGCTGGTGGAGCAGCAATTATATCTACCGTTTTGTTTGAATTATTACAGTGGGGATATATTAGATTTCAAATCGGCGCAAACAGTTTAAATGCTATATATGGTGGTTTTGCTGCGCTGCCACTGTTTTTAATTTGGGTGCAATACAGTTGGTACATTGTTTTATTTGGCGCCGAATTAGCTTTTGCGAATCAAAATGTTGACCATTACGAACTTGAAAGCGAAATACAAAATTTAAGTATTCGTTACAAAAAAGCTATTGCTTTAATGATTGCGAACTTAGTAACTAAGCGTTTTTATAATAGTGAAAAGGCTTTAAGTGCAAGCGAAATTACAGATACATTAGATTTACCAATTCGTTTAACACGGCATATTTTAAATGATTTTGTTGAAACTAAAATTTTTGTTGAAGTAAAAACCGAAAATGAAAAAGAATCAGTTTATCAACCCTCCATGAGTGAAAGTAAATTAACTGTAAAGTATATTTTTGATAGACTAGAGATGAAAGGTGTAAATACATTACCTATTAGCGATACTGCCGAGTTACTTCACATTAATGCGTTAATGAAAGAACTGGATAGTACCATGGATACTAACTTAGGGCATTTATTAGTTAAAGACATTGTTAAATAATGTTGAGAGTTTATTTTTGTATATTTTTTGTGAGTTTGTGCTGTATATGTTTCTCGCAACAACAAGATACAATTGTAAAAATAGATACTACCCAAAAGGTAGTTACAAGTAAAAAAGCGGTTTATTCAGTAGCTCGAAGAGCCGCAATTTTAAGTGCGTGTTTGCCGGGCTTGGGCCAAGCTTACAATAAAAAGTATTGGAAAATACCAATTATTTATGCCGGAATTGGAGGATTTGGCTACTTGTTTTATGTTAATAATACGAAGTATAATAATTATAGGCAGGCATTAATTAAATCGCAAGATACAGCAACAAATAAAGGGTATGCTATTGTAAATGGCATTAATTACAGCACTACACAATTACAAACACAAAAAAATCAGTACAAAAAAAATAGAGATTTTGGCGCCATCGGTATTGGAATAATTTATCTTTTAAATATTATTGATGCGAATGTAGACGGACACTTAAGAACTTTTGATGTAAGCGATGATTTAAGTTTACAAATTGATCCTTGGCAATACAGATATTTAGTTGGAAACTCAAATTACAAAACTGCTTGCGGAGTATCGTTAAAATTAAATTTTAAATAATATGAACATAGCGCTTTTTGGATATGGTAAAATGGGTAAAGAAATCGAAAGCGTTGCTTTACAAAGAAACCATACTATCACATTAAAAATTACTGACGAAAACATAAATTACATTACCGAAAGTGATTTGCAAAAAGCAGATGTAGCAATTGAATTTAGTACGCCACAAACAGTTATTACTAATATTAAAAAATGTTTTAATGCTAATTTGCCCATTGTAGTTGGCACAACAGGTTGGTACGAAAATTTTGAAGAAATAAAAAAACTGTGTGCGGATAAAAAAGGAAGTTTATTTCATGCTACAAATTTTAGTTTAGGTGTAAACTTATTTTTTAAAGTAAATATGTATTTGGCGGAACTTATGAATAAGTGTAACGATTATGATGTTAGTATGGAAGAAATACATCATACACATAAATTAGATAAGCCAAGTGGTACGGCAATTACATTAGCAAATCAAGTTATTGAAAAAATAGAACGCAAAAAAAATTGGAGTATTACAACACCGAGTGCGGAAACATTAT
>JAYVGH010000145.1:0-25946 GCA_043772435.1 Bacteroidota bacterium | reverse complement strand
CTACAGAAATTTTTTGGGCTACCGGTGCCTGTTTGTTTGTAAAAGCTAAAGCCTTTTGGGAAGTGGGGGGTTTAGACGATGATTATTTTGCACATATGGAAGAGATTGATTTGTGTTGGCGTTTAAAAAATGTGGGTTATAAAATTTATGTAGAGCCACAATCCACCGTATATCACGTAGGTGGCGGCACCTTAAATAAACTTTCGTCGCAAAAAACATTTTTAAATTTTAGAAATAGTTTAATTACACTTACAAAAAATCATCCGCCAAAATTTTTGTTTTTTAAAATTTTTCACCGTATGAATTTAGATGGAGTAGCTGCATTTAAGTTTATGTTTGAAGGGCAACCAAAACATTTTTTTGCGGTTTTAAGAGCACACGGTTCTTATTATTACTTGCTTCCGAGCACTTTAAAAAAACGAAAACAATTTAAACATATTAAAAATTTCAAATTTAACATGTCTCACATTTATAAAGGACATGTTGTTTCAGAATATTTTTTAAAAGGAAAAAAAATATTTACTGATTTACAAAAGGGCTTTTATAATTAAATTAATTGCTTTAGTATTAACAACCGTTGCGAAAATAAAACGGAATACTAATTTTAAATTCCTCTTTTACATTTGCACCTTTGGCATTTTTTGCAGGTTTCCATTTGGGCATATTGTTAACGGCATCAAGAAGTAATTTATTAATCAGTGTATTTGAAGATATTTTAGATAATTTAGCATCTACAACTTGCCCCTCTTCATTAACCGTGTAAACAACAATTGCCGGAGTACTAGCATCATTACTATTGTATTCAGAAATTTTATTGATAACATTTTCGGTAAAATAGTTTGTTATTTTTTTATTACCACCCGGATATTCTGCTTCTTTGTGAGGAACTGCTTTTACTACAAAATCCATTTCTTTAATCTTTCTATTACTTCCTACATTGTCATTAGAAGAATCTTTATACATAAACTTAATTTTTATTTCAATATCCGAGCCAAAATCAACAGAGTTTAAAATAGTTTTTTGTTCGTTAGTTAATGAATAACTTTCGCTTGAAACAACTATTGGCTTGCCTTGACAGCTAGCAATAATTTCAACAGAAACATAATTAATAATTTCGTTCCATTGCATGGGGTAATTCGGTATAATATCACTTATGTATTTTGCCTCGCCAATTTTTTCTTTTGTAACTAACTTTATAATTCTGCCCTCAATTTCATCATCTAAATCTGTATAATTATGTTCACTCGAATAGTCTGACTTAGAAAAAGTAATAAAAGAGTAACCACTTACAAAAAGAGCTAATAAAACCAAGGGTAAAACTTTATTTTTCATATGTCTAAATTATTGTCTCTTTAATTATTACGTAGTTTGTCAAGTTAAGTAATTTATTTTATTCTAGTGGCGAACATTAATATTTTGCATAACTGAAGTTAGATAAAAAATATAATATCTCAAAATGATTTAACATTTTTAAGAAAACTTAACACAGATTTGATTGTTAATGAATATCCGGCGAAATAGTTTTAAATTCATTATTATTTTTTTTAGAAATAAATAATAACCCAACAAAAGTAAAAATACCGTTAATTAAAATTAACTCGTTGCCAATTTTATAACCGCCAAAAATAGTTTCAGATAATGATTTTAGTCCTAAACTAATATGCAATTTTTTCTCATACCATTCGGGACTACAGCATATATCTACTCCTAAAACTAATAATGGAGCAATAATACAAACTGCCCAAATGAATTTTTCATTTAATACGCGTTTTGTTAAAATACCAAATGAAAATAAGCCTAATAAAGGCCCGTATGTTATACTGGCAAATTTTAAAATAAAATCAATAATTAATTTATCGTTAATGGCTTTAAATATAAGCACCATTATAAAAAACAAAACAGCAAAACTAAAGTGGACTTTTAAACGTGTTTTTCGTTTTTGTTTTTCGTTAGCTAAACTTTTATTTAAATTTAAAATATCAATACAAAAACAGGAAGTAATAGAGGTTATTGCCCCATCCACACTTGGAAATAATGCAGATATTAAAGCCAAAATAAAAATAATACCTATTGCGCCACTAAACACATTGCTTAATGCGATGGTGGGAAATAAATCGTCGGGTGCTACCGCAATATTATTTTTAGAAGCGTATAAATAAAGTATGCCTCCTAAAAATAAAAACAAAAAATTTACTACAACCAATACTAACGAAAATGAAATGATATTTTTTTGAGAATCTTTTATGTTTTTAACGCTTATATTTTTTTGCATCATTTCTTGATCTAAACCTGTCATAGCAATAGCTATAAACATACCCCCCACAATGTGTTTTAGGTAAAACGAACCAGCCTTAATATCCGTATTAAAAATTTTTGTGTATCCCTTTTCATTCATTAACGTTAACGCACTGCTAAAGTCTAAACCCATTGCTTTTACTATCACTACAATACAAACAACTAGGCCCAATAACATTCCGGTAGTTTGCAAGGTATCGGTATAAATTATAGTTTTTACACCGCCTTCAAAGGTGTATAATAATATCAATATTAAAATTACTAATGTGGTTAACTCAAACGGGATATTTAATTTATCGAAAATAAATAGTTGAAGAATACTAATTACCAAATACAGACGTGCGGTAGCTCCCACTAATCGGGACAAAATAAAAAAAAAGGCCCCGGCTTTGTGAGCATTAACTCCAAAACGTTGTTCTAAATAGGTATAAATTGATGTAAGATTTAATTTATAATACAAGGGTAATAAAACATAGGCTATAACCATGTAACCAATAAAATAGCCTAAAACTATTTGAAAATAAAAAAAATTGCCTGCCCCTACCCCACCGGGTACACTAACAAAAGTAACGCCACTAAGGCTGGTACCAATCATTCCAAAAGCAACCAGCATCCAATTACTATTTTTATTACCAATAAAAAAATCGTGGTTAGTAGAGTTACGACCGGTTATCCAAGCTACAAAAAGCAGAACTAAAAAGTAAGAAATTACAACTATAAATAATAAGGTGGGCGACATATTTAATCTTAAAACTAAAAATAATTACAATAAGTATTGAGTTAAAAAAAATAGTTCTAAACAATAAATTTTGAATAAGTAAGAAAAAACTAACCACATAGTTACATAGAAAAATACAGATACAATTTCAAAAGCATGCATAGTAAAAAAAAATCTACGATCCTTTTCTATGTTAAACTAAACCTCAACTTACAATCTCATAACAACTATGTATCTAAGTGGTTAAAAAATCGTTAAATTAATTTTATTTATATGTATTTTTACAGATATGGAATTCAGTTCTAAAATAATTGAGCAAGCGGTTGAAGCATTTGGAAGCCTACCCGGTGTAGGAAAAAAAACCGCTTTGCGTTTTGTGCTTCACGTTATTAAACAAGATAAACACAGTTCTGAAAATTTAAGTAAACTTATTTTACAATTAAAAACCGATTTAAAATTTTGTATTAAATGTCATAATATTTCTGAAACAGATACATGCCATATTTGTGCAAATCCTAACCGCGATGAAAGTATAATTTGTGTAGTACAGGATTACCGTGATGTGTTGGCCATTGAAAACACCGGGCTTTACAAAGGACATTACCATGTGTTAGGCGGATTAATTTCGCCTCTAGATGGAATTGGTCCAAGTAATTTAGCAATAGATACTTTAATAAATAAATTAAATAACGGTACTGTTGTAGAAATTATATTAGCTCTAAACGCTACTATGGAAGGCGAAACTACGTCGTTTTATATTTTTAGAAAAATCGCCCCTTATTCCATTAAATTAAGTGCCATTGCACGAGGTATTGCTGTGGGAGATGAGTTAGAATATACTGATGAGATTACACTAGGGCGCAGTATTACCAACCGTGTGCCTTTTGATAGTTTATTAAAAAAATAAGTTTATATTTAATATTATAAATGCAAAAACGTTTAATTTATATTACATCTTTTAGTTTATTTTTTTTAATAAACTATTTTTCGCAAAAAAACAATAAACTCGATAGTTTATTTAAAGTTATAAATACAACTAAAAATGATAGTATAAAAATTTATACCTATTGTGAAATTTCGGATGTGTGTTTAAATAATAAAAAATATGCCTTAGCATTAAAAAATTTGGATACTGCATTGGTTTTGGCAAACGCTACAAAAAAAACTACTTTAATAAATACTATGTTAAACTACATTGGACTTTACTATAATAATTTAAAAAATTATAGTAAATCAATGGAGTATTATAATTTGTTATATAAAAGTTGGTACAAATTAGGCAATAAAAAAAAAGTTGGTAGAACATTATATAATATCGGAAATATATATTATCAAACAAACAATTTAAAAAAGGCAGAGGCTTATTATAGAAAATCGTTACTATTTGCTAAAACAGTAAACGATACTAATATAATTAGTGATTTATATAATAATATTGGGATTATTTATGCCATACAAGACAATAATTCAATGTCTAAAATTTTTTTAAAAAAAGCATTTGATATTTCTGTTATATTAGATAATAAACTTGGACAAGCCTATTATTATAATAATTTAGGGAAAGTAGCTATTGCAGACTCAGAGTATATTTTAGCAATAAATTGCTATAATAAAGCATTGCAAATAAAATTAAAAATTGGAGATAAAAATAATATTAGCGATGCCTATAAAAATTTAGGTAGTGGCTATGTTTATATTAAAAATTACAAAAAAGCAATTGAGTGTTTAAATTTAGCTTATAAGAATTGCGACACTAATAATTATAACGAAAATTTATCTGCTATCTACAATAACTATGCAAATTCTTACGAAAAATTAAACGATTATAAAAACGCAAATAAATATAATAAACTTTTATTAGTTGTAAAAGATTCACTAAATAAGGTACAAACTTCTAATGATTTAGAGAATAGTATAGTTTTATCAGATTTAAAACAATCTCACATTAACGACAGTATTATAAATATAACAAAAATCCAATCTCAAAATCTTAAACTAAAACGTGGCGAAACAATAAAATATTCATTAATAATTATTGTAATAATTATTGCACTATTTTTAATTATAATTTTTAATCGTTTTAAAATTTCGCAAGCACAAAAAAAAGAAATATCGTTACAAAAAGATTTAGTAGACGAAAAACAAAAAGAAATAATTTCTTCCATCAACTACGCAAAACGAATACAGCAATCTATGTTGCCGTCGGAAAAGTATATCTCCAAAAAAATAATTCGAAAAAAATCCTTCGACTCCGCTCAGGATGACCATTAATAAAAAAATTAATATGATAAAAATAGTTACCATAATTGGCGCTCGTCCGCAAATTATTAAAGCGGCGGCTTTAAGCCGAGCCATAAAAAATAAATTCAGTTCGCAAATTACCGAAATTATTGTGCACACCGGGCAACATTACGATACAAATATGAGCCAGATTTTTTTTGAGGAATTACAAATACCTCAACCCAACTACAATTTAAATGTTGGTAGTGGTAGCCATGGAAAACAAACCGCAACAATGATTACGGGCATTGAAGACATTTTAATTAACGAAAAACCAAATGCTATAGTTCTTTACGGTGATACAAATTCTACACTTGCTGGTGCCATAGCCGCTAGTAAAATTCACATACCGGTAATACATATTGAAGCTGGTTTACGTTCGTTTAATAAAGCTATGCCCGAAGAAATAAATCGGATTATGGCCGACCACATAAGCACACTTTTATTTTCACCCACACAAACAGGTTTTACAAATTTATTAAATGAAGGTTTTAAAGAAAATAATTCTGGGCCCTACTCTGCCAACAACCCCAAAATATACCATTGTGGTGATGTGATGTACGATAACAGTTTATACTTTAGCAACATTTCAAATACCAAAACAGATATATTAAAAAAATTAAATCTGCAACAAAACAATTTTATACTTGCTACTATTCATCGTAATAATAATACTGATGAGCCTTTACGATTAAATGCTTTGTTTAAATCTTTAAATGATATTTCACTGCAAAATAATTTAGATGTTGTATTACCACTTCACCCTCGTACTGCAAAATTATTACAAACTAATTTATCATTTGAAATTTATACTCAGATTACCGCAAATAAAAAATTAAAAATAATTGAGCCGGCAAGTTTTTTAGAAATGATTGCCCTCGAAAAAAATTGTAAATTGGTTATGACGGATAGTGGTGGCGTTCAAAAAGAGGCTTTTTATTTTGAAAAACCATGTATTATTTTTCGTCCTGAAACCGAATGGGTAGAACTTGTAAACTGTGGCACAGCAATAATTTGTGATGCTGATGAAACTAAAATAAAAACTGCTTTTACTAAATTAACAAACACTTCTGATTTAAAATTTCCAAAATTATATGGCGAAGGAAATGCCGCTGAATTTATTTGTACAGAAATTATAAAGTATTTATAAATTAATTAATTGCTTTTCCTAAAAAATCAAGCATAATTAATTCTTCTAAAGTATAACGTTTACCGTCAACAAAAGCTACTACCCAAGCATCTGTTTGTCCTTTTAAAATTGCCTTCTGACGTTGCACTTCTGCATCTTTTAACGTTGTAAATTCTAATTGTGTAAAGCGTGTTATGCCATCCGGATAATTTACAACTTCGGGTTTGCCAAATTGTACTAAGTTTTTGTATTTGTAATTATCGGGTTTACGATACGCTCCAATTTGAACTTTAAACACTAATTTAGAAGCGCAATAATTACCTGCCATATCTAACAATTGTTTGTAATACGTAATATCGTTTAACGATTTACCTTTTAAAGGAGAAAAATCAGGAATATTTGCATCGTTACACGGAGAGGGATTTATGTTTGTATTTGTTTTAGTTGTTACCGAAGTTGTAGTTGTATTAACAACTGTTTTCTTAGCAGTATCAACTACTGCCATTGTACCTTGTTTTTGACTATACAAATAAAAATCTTTATTTGTTTCCATAAACTTATTTAATATTTCAATATCTAAATCTTCCTCTATAGATTCAAAACCATTTGCCACAACTTTAATACGATAAACATATCCAGGACTTAAGGCCATTAAATATTTACCGTTTACGTTATTTGATAAAAAAGGGCCTATGTTTTCTTTTTGTGCAGTTTTTACTACTTCAATTTTTGCCTCAATAGGCTTGTCGTCGCCATAAACCACCCCTTTTAATAAAGCAATTACTGGCTTATCTCCTAAAATACCCGGCTGTACCATGTATATATCTTGTTTACCAAATCCACCCGAACCTGATCGATTACTGCTAAAAAATCCTTTAGTACCTTCATCATTAATTACATAATATCTGTCGTCTTCTGTAGTATTTAGTGGTAAGCCCATACTTTGTGGTACTAACCATTGGTTATCTTTTTTTATAGAGAACATAATATCATATCCGCCTATACTTTGATGACCTTTACTACTTAAAAATAAAGTAATACCATCTGGATGTATAAAGGGAGCATCGTCATCGTAAGGTGTATTTATATTAGGGCCCATATTGGTTGCAGGTCCCCAATCGCCATTTAGTTGTTCGCTTACCCAAATATCTCTACCACCTAAACCACCCGGACGTTCACTTGCAAAGTATAAATACCGCCCGTCTGCCGAAATAGAACATGAGCCTTCCCAAGCATCGGTATTAATATTTTTATTTAAAGCTACAGGTTTACTAAATTTATAACCTTCTAAATTACTAACTAAAATATCTCCGGGATTTTTCGCATCGCTAAAAAAAATAAATAACCTTTGTCCGTCGGGCGACATTGCAATTGGCGCATCATTACCTTTCGAATTCACTCCAGGCAGTTGTATAGGCTCGGAATATAAACCTTCACCCGTGTTATAAGATATATACACATCCTCTAAATACTGCCCATCTGTAGGATCGGGTTGTAAACTTGTATTTAATTTCCCTCCTGTACTATTTTTACCTCTATAAGTAAACACTAAAACCGATTCATCAGTTGTAATGGCTGGTACATATTGATCTTCATCGGTATTTATAGGTGCACCAATATTTTGTATGTTAGCAATTACTTTATTACTAATAAGCATTAAACCGTTATCGCAATTTTTTAAAATGAGTTCAGCATCGGCAATTAATTCCTTATCTTCTTTACTTGGTTTTTTTCCAACCCTTTCTATAAATGCAGTAAGAAAAGGTTTAGCTTCTGTAAATTTATAATTTACGTGATACGCTTTGCCTAAATAATAATCACCATCAATTGTTTTAGAATCTTTTAAGCCTTGAAAAATTTCAATCGCTCTATCTTTTTTTTCAGGATAACGTAAACAACAAATACCTAATTTTATTTTATAATCTTCTTTTTTAGGATATTTGGCATTTAATGCGTCAAATTGTTGGTATGCACTCTGGTAATCCGCATCGTTTAAAGCAGCATAGGCTTTTATCTCTAATTCTTCTTGGCTTTGAGCTACAGCTTTATTATTAATGCACAGCATAAATAATAGCAATGTTGAATAAAATATAAATCTAGTCATTGTACAATTCAATAATAAATAGTTTGTTAAAGTTTAAAATAAAAATTAATAATTTTTAAGGCTGTAAAACAAACTTATTAAGATTAGGCTTTTAATAAGTCGAAAAGGTTAGATTACACTACCAACTGCATTTACAGGGCGGACTGAAGTATATTATAGTTTTTGGCAAGGTTGCCTGTATATTAATTTGATGTTCTTGCGGAATTAAAATATTACGCAAATCCATCGATTTAAGCCCAGTTAAATTGTGCATGGACTCCGGGAAATAGTCTAAATTATTACTCCACAAATCGGCATATTCTAATTTATTTAAGTTTCCGAATGAGTAAGGCAATTTATAAATTTCGTTTTGATTCAGGTTTAAATATTTAAGCGATTCTAAATTTCCAAAATTATCGGGTAAAGTTTCTAAACCACATTTGCTTACAATTAGTTGTTGAAGATTTTTAAATTGAGTTATAGAGTCAGGTAATTCTTTTATTGAGTTTTTACTTAAATCTAAATATTGTAAATTTTTAAATTTGTATAGCTCTTTCGGAAATTCTTTAAACTTTTTTTTGCGAAGCGACAATTTAATAACATTATCTGGCTCTTTTAATGCTTCGGTTAAATCAGTATATTCTTGATAGGTAGCTAAGGTTATAGAATCTAACAAGGGTACTTTTGTTGTTTGTTGGGCAAAGCTTAAGCAACAACTAAAAACAAAACTTAAAAGTATAAATTTGTAATTCCTCATTTTAATTTTTAATTTTTAATTAACGCTAAGCACGCTTCTTTATCTAAATGTAATTGTTTAATTAATTCATTTAAATTACTAAATTTTTCTTCATCTCTAATACGTTTAACAAATTTTATTTTTATGCGTTTTCCATAAATATCTTGATTAAACTCAAAAATATTTACTTCTAATTTTACGCTTAAATCATCAGTTACTGTGGGGTTTGTTCCTACATTCATCATTCCATAGTAATTACTGTTTTCAAAAACAGCTTCTACAAAATAAACGCCAATTTTTGGTATTAATTTATCAGTATCGTCTAATTTTAGATTGGCAGTAGGATATCCAATGGTGTTGCCTAACTTTTTACCTTTTACAACTTGAGCGTTTATAAAAAAATTATGTCCTAAAAAAACCGTAGCTAATTCTACATTTCCTTCATCAATGGCATGTCTAATTTTACTACTGCTAATATTTATGTTGTCAATATCTTTTGCACTAATTTCTTCAACTGTAAAATTATATTTTTGTGAAAACTGTTTTAAGGTGTCGATAGAACCTTCACGGTTTTTTCCAAATTTATGGTCGTAACCAATAACTAAATGTTTTACATTTAATTGTTTTACTAAAATTGTTTTAATATACTCCTCAGCGTCTAATTGCGAAAAGGCAATATCAAATGGGTACACAACGCTTACATCTACATTGTTTTTATTAAGGAGTTCTAATTTTTCGTCAACAAGGGTTATTAATTTTAAATCTTTTTGTTGTGGAAACAACACTTTGCGTGGGTGTGGCGTAAACGTTAAAACAACAGTACTTAAATTTAAGGTTTGTTTTAAGTTTTGTAATCTATCTAAAATTTTTTGATGCCCCAAGTGCACGCCATCAAAAGTACCAATGGTAACAATGCTTGGTATTTCAATTCTGAAATTTTGAGTATGTTGTATGGTAAGCAATTTTTACACTTAAATAACCCCTGACAAGGTTTATTTAATTTTTTAACATTAACCCAGTCAGGGGTATAAAAAAATTAATTGTACGCTGGCAAATACCCATAATTTTTACCGTACTCTAACATTTGTTGTGTAAAGTTTTTAGGGTATTCAATGTTTACGTTTATTATTTTATCTCCATCCATTACCGGTGTTAATTTGGGTTGTATAAAGCCTTGATAAGGCGCAATGCCCAAATTTTTATAACGCGCCAATACTTCTTTATGTAAATTAGCATCTACTTTTACACCGTAATTTTCAATTAAATTTTTACCGGCATTATAATCTCCCTCAGATTTTACACGTTGTAATTCTTTTAATAATTCGCCAAACAAGATTTTTAATTTTGCATAATCGTTTATTACAAAAAACGTTTTTTCGTTTTCAAACTTTTTTTCAATTACTTTATCTTTTTTACCTTTTTCAAATACCCAACCTGCAACCATTTGGCGGTTGCGCATGTGTGCTTCTTCAATTTGTTTGCCTTCTTTTATACGACACAATTGTACAATTAAACCTTTGGTAATGTATTCGTCGTAGGCAGCTTTGCCATAATCTAAACTTGGCATTACACCTAAGTCTACCAACTTTTGGTCGTACAAATAATATAAGGCTACTAAGTCGGCTCTACCTTCTTCTAATGCACTGGCATAATTTTTTAATGTTTCGTTTGGCTGACCAACGCCTTTATTTATTTGCCCGCTGGCATGCCCAATTACCTCGTGCATATCAGTATGTAATTTATCGGCTAAGCCAGCATACGCCATTACATTTTTTTTGATAGTATCGTTATAATAAAATTCGTTTACCACACTTCCGCCGGCAGCTTGTTCGTAGGCTTCAACAATGTTTCCTAAATTAACAGATTTACTTCCATGCGTTTCTCTAATCCATTCGTTGTTGGGTAAATTAATACCAATGGGCGTACTTGGCGACGAGTCGCCACTTTCCATAACGGCATTAATTACTTTGGCGGAAATACCTCTTACAGTATCTTTTTTATGAGAATCCATAATTGGCGAATTATCTTCAAACCATTGTGCATTGGCACCTATGGTAGCAATGCGTTTACTGGCTTCAAAATCGCGAACCGAAACTACCGATTCAAAAGATCCTTTTTTACCCATAGGATCAATATACACTTCAATAAAGCCATTTACAACATCTACGGCGCTTTCGGTATCTTTTACCCAGGCAATGTTATACTCATCAAAATCTTTTATTGAACCCGTTTTATAAAACTTAACTAATTTTTCTAAAGCATCTTTTTGCTTCGTATTTTCGGCAACTGTAACGGCTTTTTCTAACCAAAAAACAATTTTTTCGATGGCTTGGGTATAAAATCCACCTACTTTATAAACCTTTTCAAAAATTTTACCATCTTCTTTTACTAACTTACTATTAATACCGTACATGGGTTGTTGCTTACTATTCTTATCCACCATTGCGGCATAAAAGTCAGTTACCTCTTGTTGGGTAACTCCTTCGTAAACGTTAACAGCACTACTTTTTACAAGGTCGGTTTTTGGGTCTAAACTCACTTTTTTACTTGCAATTTTTACATCAAAAATTATAGGTGTAATAAATTTTATAAAATCGGCTTTTGATTGCTTGGCTTGTAATGGCAGTTGTGAATCTTCTATACCTTCTAAAATAGACGTAAAAAATTTATCAGAACATTCGGGTATAAATTTATCGCTACTTTGGTGATGATGAATGCCGGTATGAAACCAAACTTGTTTAGCGTACACCATTAATTTTTTGTACTCTTCGTTTTCTGCATCGCCTTTGTAATTGCTAATAATGGCTTCCAACGTTTTGCGAATAGCTAAATTGTATTTATAATTTTGGTCGTAAATTATATCACGTCCACATAAAGCCGCCTCAGATAGGTAATACAACAAGGTTTTTATTTCAACCGTCAATTTATCAAAATCTTGCACTTGGAAACGTAAGATGCGTAAATCGGCAAATTGCTCGTTGGCATATTCAAATTTTTCTTCGGTTGGCAAAGGCATAATGCACTCAATAGTATCTTTTTTAGGAGTAGATTCTAAGATTGCTAATTCGTTAACGTTAGAATGGCAAGCCGCTAAAACAAGCGATAGAGATGCAATTTTTAAATAGTTAGTCATAAATTAAAAATAAGAGTGTAAGAATACGATTTATTTAATTTTTTTGCAACAGAATAGTATATAAATTTAGGCTATGGAAATTGTAAAAATAAAACGTACTAATAACGATTTAAAGTTAGAAGCCACTAATGAAAATGGTAATTTAGTAACAATGGATGGCTCCGAAGCTATTGGTGGTAGCAATTTAGGTTTTAGACCTATGCAGTTGTTACTTTCCGCTATTGGCGGCTGTAGCGCTATTGATGTAATATCTATATTAAAAAAACAAAAACAAATTATAACTGATTTTGAAATTGAGGTGGAAGGGGATAGACAAAAAATTGAGGAGTTTTCGCTATGGAAAACTATAACTTTGCACTTTAAAATTAGTGGAGAAGTGGATTTTGAAAAGGCTGATAAAGCAATAAAATTATCGTTAAATAAATATTGTTCGGTTTCAAAAACCTTGGAACCAACGGCAACAGTTAATTATAAATTAACTGTAAATAATACGCTAATTATTTAGAATTTGTAGTAGAATCTTTTATTACGAAGTTAAATTTTAATTCGCTCAACTCTTGTAAATCCTCGCCATTGGCAAGCATATCTTCATCGCCTTTTTCGTAAACCCAATTTATTTTTGCTTTTCCACCTACCAATGTATTTATTTTTGTAATAATGGTAAGCAGTTGTTTTATGCTACTTGTATTTACGTAGTTTAATTCGATATTTAACGATTTAAAATTTTTTTTATTAAGCGTCATTGCGTCAAACCAACTAACAAGTGGTAGATAAAACTTACCAACATTTTCGGCATACGAATTGCCCTTTATTAAAAAAGTGCCATCACTTTTAAAATTAATTTCGGGTGTTTTGTTGGTACCTGCTATAAAAAAATTATCCAAAATTTTATTTTAATTGTTAAAATTAGAAAAAACCATTATTCAACCAATAATAAATACCTCATAGACAAGTGTTTAGAAATAATTTAACAAATGTACGTATTTTATTTTTTATAAACTTACATAATTCCACTACTTAACTATTCGTTAACGCATCTATAAAATAATATTAATTTTAGCCATACAAAATTTTTAAAATGAAATACCCATTTTTACCAAAATGCGAACGCAAATGATTAAACTGGGTATATCATATGCCAACTAAAAAACAATAATTTAAACATATGAAAGATAAACAATTTGAGACCCAAGCCATACGTGCCCAACTTAATCGTTCTGAAAATAACGAACATTCGGTGCCGTTATATTTAACATCTAGTTTTGTATTTGATAGTGCCGAAGAAATGCGTGCTGCTTTTAATGATGAAAGCGAAGACTATATTTATTCTCGCTACAGCAACCCAAACGTAACTGAATTTGTAAATAAAGTATGTTTAATGGAAGGGGCTGAAGCAGGTGTAGCAACTGCTTCGGGTATGGCAGCCATTTATACAACTTTTATGGCTCTTTTAAAATCGGGCGATCACGTAGTTTCTTGTTCTTCTGTTTTTGGCGCTACACATGCTTTATTTACTAAATATTTTCCAAAATTAAATATTTCGCATTCGTATTTCAACACAAAAAATCCAAACGAAATAGAAACGCTAATAAAACCCGAAACACGTTTTATTTATTTGGAAACCCCTACCAATCCTGCCATCGAATTAATAGATTTAGAAATAGTAGCAGCAATAGCAAAAAAACACAATATATTATTAATTATAGATAACTGCTTTGCGACGCCCTATTTACAACAACCTATAAATTTTGGGGCCGATTTGGTTATACATTCTGCTACCAAATACATGGATGGACAAGGGCGCGTATTAGGCGGTATTGTTGTTGGAAAAAAAGAACTTATTCACGAAATTTATTTATACGGACGTTTAACAGGTCCGTCTTTGAGTCCGTTTAACGCTTGGATACTTAGTAAAAGTTTAGAAACCTTGGCACTTAGGGTAGAAAGGCATTGCGAAAATGCTTTGTTTGTTGCAACGGCGTTAGAAAAAAATTCTGCTTTAGAAAATGTGTCCTATCCGTTTTTGACATCACATCCACATTATGCTATTGCCAAAAAACAAATGAAACTTGGCGGCGGCATTTTTACAATTACTTTAAAAGGTGGTTACGAAGCGGCTAAACAATTTATGGATAAATTACAAATGATTAAAATATCTCCCAACTTAGGCGATTCCCGAACCATTGCAACACACCCTGCCTCATCTACGCATTGTAAATTATCAGAAGCGGAGCGTTTAAATGTAGGAATAACAGATGGTTTAATTCGTATTTCGATAGGTTTAGAAAACAAGCAAGATATTTTAAATGATATTTTGCAGGCTTTGTAAAATTTATTTTATACCATTTGGTATAATACCGTTTGGTATAAACTAATTATTCTTATAATTAACCATATAATGCAAACCTACACTCTCATGACGTTGCATGGCATGTTTTATAATTAAATAACCAATGCAAATAAGGTTACGTAATTCGCATAAACGTTGTGTAACAGTAGTGGTTTGGTAAAGCATCTCGTTTTCCATGTATAAAATTTCGAGCCTATCAAAGGCACGTTTTAAACGCAACTTACTCCGCACAATGCCAACATAATTACTCATTATTTGTTGCACTTCTTTTTGCGATTGGGTAATTAAAATCATTTCCTCAGCATGCTCAGTGCCTTCCGCATCCCAATTGGGTATATTTTCTTTAAAATTTATGGTATCAATTTCTTCTTTTATTTTTTCAAAAGCCCTATGTGCAAATACAACAGCTTCTAATAAAGAGTTACTCGCTAAGCGGTTAGCGCCATGCAATCCGGTACAGGCGCACTCGCCAATGGCATAAAGATTTATAATTGTACTTTGTCCAAATTCGTTTACTTCAACGCCACCACACAAATAGTGCTGAGCAGGTATTACAGGTATCATTTTTATAAAAGGATCAATGCCCAAACTCATACATTTATTATAAATGTTGGGAAAATGTTCTATAAATCCTTTTCTATCAAAATGACGGCAATCTAAAAACACATAATCTAATCCACTAATTTTTAATTCATTATCTATAGCTCTTGCCACAATATCACGTGGTGCCAACGAACCTCGTGTATCATATTTTTGCATAAACTCTTTTCCATCTTGGGTTTTTAATACGCCCCCAAAACCACGCATGGCTTCAGTAATTAAAAAACTTGGATTTTCACTAGGGTTGTATAACGACGTTGGATGAAACTGTACAAACTCCATATCTTTTACATGTCCTTTAGCGCGATATACCATAGCTATGCCATCGCCAGTAGCTATGGTTGGGTTTGTGGTAGTTGCGTATACATGCCCTGCGCCACCCGTTGCCATAATTGTTGTTTTAGCTAGTACTGTATCTATTACACCGGTTTTTACATTTACCACATAAGCGCCAAAGCAAGTAATATTAGGCGTTTTAGAGGTTACAAATTCTCCTAAGTGATGTTGAGTAATAATATCAATAGCGTAATAATGGTCGTAAACCGTTATGTTTTTGTTAGCATGTATTTGTTTTAAGAGTGCTCTTTCAATTTCTAAACCTGTAACATCTTTATAATGTAAAATACGGTGTTCGCTATGCCCGCCTTCTTTTGCTAAATCGTAGTTACCTTTTTCGTTTTTATCAAAATTGGTACCTAAGTCAATTAATTCTTTAACGCGTTCAGGTCCTTCGGTTACAACCATTCGCACAATTTCTTCGTTACACAAACCGCCGCCTGCATCCAATGTATCAGCAATATGTTTTTCAATGCTATCTTCATTCTGCCAAACAGCGGCAATACCACCTTGTGCATACTTAGTGTTACTTTCGTCTTCGTTACTTTTTGTAATTAACATTACATTGCCTTTTGTAGCTGCTTTTAAGGCAAAACTTAATCCGGCAATACCAGAGCCTATCACTAAAAAATCGGTTTTAATTTGCATATCAGAATAACAAATTTAAGCAATAAAGTTGTAAATTTGCGCTCTATAAACGAAGAGTAATTATGAGTCCGGATAGAGAAGATAAAATACGAAGTGCTTTTGCACAAAAAGATTGGAACGATATTAAAGCGCAAAACAGTTGGCAAATTTTTAAAATAATGAGTGAGTTTGTTGAGGGCTTTGAAAAAATGAGTCGTATTGGTCCTTGTGTTTCTATTTTTGGAAGTGCGCGCACAAAGCCTGACAACAAATATTATTTAATAGCTGAAGAAATTGCTTTTAAATTAGTAACCGAAGGTTATGGCGTTATTACAGGTGGTGGTCCGGGTATTATGGAAGCTGCCAACAAAGGCGCACGCCGAGGTAATGGAAAATCGGTTGGATTAAATATTGATTTACCCTTTGAACAAAAACACAATGATTATATTGATAGTGATAAATGTATAAACTTTGATTATTTTTTTGTACGTAAAACAATTTTCTTAAAATATTCGCAAGGGTTTATTGGCATGCCGGGTGGCTTTGGTACTATTGATGAATTGTTTGAATCGTTAACGTTAGTACAAACAAATAAAATTGCTCAATTTCCGGTTGTGCTGGTTGGTAAAGATTATTGGAGTGGTATGATTGAGTGGATAAAAAACACCATGTTAGAGCAAGAGCATAATGTAAACCCAACCGATATTGACTTGTTAAAAGTTGTTGATACTGCCGATGAAGCCGTAAAATACATTGTTGATTTTTACAGTAGATATCTACTAAAACCAAACTTTTAATTGAGCAAACTATTGTTTAATATTTTTGTAATTCCTTTATTTTATTTTATTTCAATAATGCCATTTTGGTTATTACACGTATTTAGTTTTAAATTATACGTATTGGTATTTTATATTTTTGGCTACAGAAAAAAAGTAGTCATTCAAAATTTAAAAAATTCATTTCCCGAAAAATCAGAACAAGAAATAAAACAAATTACGAAAAAATTCTACAAACATTTTTGCGATGTTGTTTTTGAAACATTAAAATTAATGACCATCTCAACGTCTGAATTTAAAAAACGTTTTGCATTTACGCCTAATGCCATAACTTTGTTTAATGGTTTTGAACAAAATCAACAAAGTGTTATTGGCGTAATGGGGCATTGCGGTAATTGGGAATGGGGTGCCATCGCGCATCAATTTTATTTTAAACAATTAATTACTGGAGTTTATCATCCACTAAGCAATAAAAATTTTGATGGCTTTATGAAAAAATTACGCGGCCGAATGGGTGGAAACATTGTAGCGATGAATAATTTATTACGCGAATTAATTACCTTACGCAAAAATAAAATACCAACTACGGTTGGATTAATTGCCGACCAAACACCACCGCCGGACGGAAGTTATTGGTTAACATTTTTAAACCAAGATACGCCGGTGTTTTTAGGTCCTGAAAAATTAGCGAAGAAATTTAATTACCCGGTTGTGTATGTAGGTATAATAAAATTAAAACGTAGTTTTTACCAAATGGAAGCTACATTAATTACCGATACACCAAATGAATTAGCTGATGGCGTTATAACTGAATTGCACACAAAAGTTTTAGAAAAAAATATTTTACAACAACCACATATTTGGTTGTGGACACATAGGCGTTGGAAACATAAAAAACCAAATAATTTATAACTTACTGATTACTAATTAATTATTTTTAAATTTAATTGTAACTATTCAGGATTTAAATCGTCTTACTCTTAATAAATGACTTTATCCGACTACAATAACTGTGTTGAATTACATGCCGATGGTGTGTATCGTTTTATTGTAAAACATATACGAGATAGAGATTCTGCGCGTGACATTGTACAAGATGCTTTTGAAAAAATGTGGAGAAAAGTAGAAACTATTGATTCTGAAAAAGCAAAAACGTATTTATTTACAACGGCATATCACACTTTAGTAGATACAACTCGTAAAAATTCTAAAAAAGCAAATTTTAACGAAGTAGATTTTAACGAACACAGCCACACAAAACAATATAGTGATTTAAAAGAAATATTAAATATGGGGTTGGAACAATTACCCGAAATTCAAAAAACAGTTTTATTGTTGCGTGATTACGAAGGGTATGATTATTTTGAGATTGGTAGTATAACAAACTTAACCGAGAGTCAGGTAAAAGTATACATTTTTAGAGCAAGAACATTTTTAAAAAATTATATAGGTAAGATAGAATCAGTTATTTAATGCGAAAAATAAATTTACATAATTACGAAGCATTTTTGTTGGATTACCTTGATGGTAATCTTAACGAAACTGATTTGCAGGAATTAAAAACATTTGCATTACTTAATTCTCAATTAGATATTGATTTAAGTAATGATTCGTTACCATTTTTTAATTCTGAGAATGAAATTTTCTTAAATAAATTTGAGCTTAAAAAAACATCGGAAGATATTTACAATGAAGATGTATTAAACTATATTGAAGGAAATTTATCTGAGCAAGAAAAAATTAACTTCGAATTACTATTAAGTTTAAACCCGAAGTTAAAAAGAGAAGTAGAAGCGTACAAAAAAACAGATCTAAAAATCGTTGCTGATGGTTTAAAATTTAATTCGCTCTACTTATTAAAAACCGAAGATGATTTAATTTTAAATAATTTTGCTATAAATTATATTGAAAATAATTTAAGTGTTTCTGAAAAAACTCACTTCGAAAATGAATTAAAAACAAATTTAGTATTACAAAAAGAAGTTAAGCGATTACAACAAACAAAATTAATTGTTGATTTATATAGTATTTACCCGAATAAGGAAGAACTTAAAAAAGAAGCAAAAGTTATTACCCTATTTAATTTTAGAACCGTTTCGGCAATGGCGGCCGGTTTATTGTTATTAATAAGTTTAAGTTTTGTGTTAAATTATTATGTAAATTCTAAAGAAAAAGTAGAAGGAAAAATTGCTTTACAATTAAAAAATAAAACTAATTTTTCTATTCTTAAAAAGCAATCAACTAATTCTGTTATCGCAAATAGTTTAATTAATAATTCGTCAAATAATTTAATAGCAAAAAACAATCGTCACTCAAAGCCTTTCGACTTCTCTCAAGGTAAACTAAATCGAAAGAATTTTTTAAAAATAAAGTCAATAATCTATAATAATAATACTAAATACATTGCGTTAAATAATGTTGTAAAAAAAGATACTACACTTTCAACACCCATTAATACGACTTTAGATATTGCTATTCAAACTAATTCGTTAAATCCAACAATAACCAATACTATTAACGCGGTTACTACGCAAACTATATTATTAGTTTATGAAGAAGATGTTGAAGAATACCCTCAAACAGCAGTTCCTCAAAAAAATAATTTTTGGAAACGAGCTGTTAAAGTAGCTAAACAATTAAATGGCTTGGGATTAAAAGCTATTAAGGGTGATGAAAAACCTAACAATGATTATGTGTTAGGTTTTAATTCGGTTAGTGTAGAAAAAAAATAAATATTTTATGGTTTATATAATTTGACCTTATAAAATTTTGCGTAAAAGTTTATTTGTTTTAAAAAGCGACGGCTTGTGCGAAAGATGATTTATGTCTCTCGCGAAGCGCCTAAATCATCAGGCTTTAGAGCAAATTAAATTTTAGCCAAATTTTATGAAGTCTTGATTTCTTTTGTTACTTTTCTTTATCAAGAAAGAAAAGTAAGCGAAATTTTAATCAAAAGTTGTTCAATTTAATATTAAAAAAAATAAAAATAATTTACTATCCCTGTAACTTTTTAATTCTTTCATCCGTCTTACTCTTAAATAAACAAACAAACAAAATTTAAAATGAAAAAATCAATTATAAGTTTAAGTTTAATAACAGCTAGTTTTTTCTTAAACGCTCAAGACATCCAAAAACGTGATATCAGTACTTTTAATAAAATACAAGTGTCAGGTGCTACCGATGTTGTTTACAATAATTCCGACACGTTAAAATTAGAAGTAAAAACCAGCGCTAAACAATTTGATAACCTAATTACGAAGGTAGAAAATGGCACATTATTTATTTATACAAAAGGTAATATCTATTCTCCAATAGTTGTAAATGTTAGCGGCAACAATCTTTCTGCCGTTGAAATTAGCGGTGCATCAAGTATTAAATCAAACACACCTTTAAAAAAAGATAGCCTGTCAATTATAATATCAGGCTCAAGCGATGCTAAATTAGTATTGGAAAACGACTATACTAAAATTACACAAAGTGGTGCCAGCGATTTAGTTTTAAGTGGTACTACCAATAATTTAACTGCTCAAGTATCGGGTGCCTCAACCTTAAAATCTTACAGCCTAACTTCTAAACAAGCTAACGTAACCGCAACCGGAGCTTCAACCGCTAGAATTTTTGTAACCGATAAATTAGTGGCAAATGCAAGTGGTGCAAGTAGCATTAAAGTAAAAGGGAATGTTAGCGATATTGTAGCTAACGCTTCTAGCTCTTCGTTAATAACAAAAATATTAGACGATGGTAGTAACAAAAAAAATATTGATGATAATAATTCTAAGGATTCAACCTTCTTTAATTGGAAAAATAAAAAATTTATCGTTATAAATTTAACTGATGACGATAAAAACGATAGTGTTAAAACTCGCACTTTAGATAACGATGATTTTAAACACTGGCATGGTTTTTCGATGGGTGTAAATGGTTATTTGAATTTTGAAAACTCTCTTAACATGGATAAACAATTCCGTTACATGGATTTAAATTATTCGCGCAGCTTTAATTTTCAATTAAATTTAATCGAACGTCAGTTTAATATTTATAAAAACTACGTAAAAATAAATACAGGTTTTGGTATCGATTTCCACTCTTACTCTTTTAATAATAAAACAAATTTAAATGCCGACAGTAGTTTTACATATGGTACAATTGATAGCACAAATACTTTTACGTACAACAAAAATAAATTACGTTGTACTTATTTACAAGTACCATTGTTATTAGAATTTAATACAAGCAACAATCCAAATAAATCTTTTCATATAGCGGTGGGTGTAATTGGCCAATATTTAATTACGTCCCGCACAAAACAAACACTCGAGCAAAATAATAACAATTTTACAAAAATCAGAAAAGATAATTACAACTTAAATCCATTTGGCGCAAAAGCACATGTAAATTTGGGCTATAAAAATGTTACTGTGTTTGGCGAATATAATTTAACATCTCTTTTTAAAGCTAATCAAGGTGCTCAATTATATCCCTTTACTTTTGGAGTTCGATTAATTCCGTTTTAAAAAACAACAAGTAAAATAGTTAAATTTAAGCGAGAAATTGACCTTTTTCTCGCTTTTTTAATAAACTAATTATCATATTTTACTGAAATTCAATATGTTAAATTAAATTTTCATTTTTTAAAAAATCGTATCTTTGTACTCTAACTAATTACAAAAATGACATACTTAGATTTTGAAAAACCAATTCAAGATTTAGAAATCGAATTAACTAAACTTAAAGACGTAAGTATAAAAAGTAAAGTTAATATCGACGATAAAATTAAAGAATTGGAAGCCACTATACTTCAAAAAACAAAAGACCTTTATACCAACCTTACACCATGGCAGCGCGTGCAAGTGAGCCGACACCCTGATAGACCTTACACCTTAGCTTATATAGATTCTGTTAGTAACAAAACATTTATTGAACTGCATGGAGATAGAACTGTAGGCGATGATAAAGCAATGGTAGGCGGGTTTGGAGAAATTGACGGGCAAACTGTTATGTTTATTGGTCAACAAAAAGGCATTAATACTAAAATGCGTCAAATTCGCCGCTTTGGTATGGCTAACCCTGAGGGTTATCGCAAAGCCTTACGCTTAATGAAATTAGCCGAAAAGTTTAATAAACCCATTGTTACTTTTATTGATACGCCCGGTGCATATCCCGGTTTAGAGGCTGAAGAACGTGGACAAGGTGAGGCAATTGCCAGAAATTTATTAGAAATGTGCCAGTTAAAAGTACCTGTAATTTGCATTATTATTGGCGAAGGTGCAAGTGGTGGTGCTTTAGGCATAGGCATTGGCGATAAAGTAGTAATGCTTGAAAACACTTGGTATTCGGTTATTTCGCCCGAAAGTTGCAGCAGTATTTTATGGCGCAGTTGGGATTTTAAAGAAAAAGCAGCCGAAGCCCTAAAATTAACCGCTATTGATATGAATAAAAATGGCTTAATTGATGGTGTAATTGCTGAGCCAGTTGGTGGCGCGCACCGCAATCACCAACAAATATTTGATACCGTTAAAACACAAATACTAAATTATTTAAGTTACTTAAACACTTTAACTCCCGATGAACGCATTGACCAACGCATCGAAAAATTTTCGTCAATGGGAGTAGTGCACGATTTAATGGAAGTGTAATTTTATCATTTAATTAATAATCTTTAATTTAAAATTTTTAATTTTTTATATGGCAGATACAGGCGACATCAACGTAGGATCAATCATCCGTTTTAACGGCGAATTAGTTCAAATTACCGATTACCAGCACCGTACACCGGGCAATTTACGTGCTTTTTACCAGGCAAAAATGCGTAATTTAAAAAATGGCAAACAAACCGAAAACCGTTTCCGCAGTGGCGAAGGTGTTGAAATTGTGCGCGTAGAATACCGACAAATGCAATTTATTTATACCGAAGCTGAATTTGCAGTAGTAATGGATAACGAAAATTTTGAGCAAATTCATGTGCCTTTGTTACTTTTTGGAGCTGCCAGTAAATTTTTAAAAGAAGGCATGGAAGTTAAAATTAGTTTTGAGGGCGATGATGTTATTATTGCCGAAGCCCCAACTTTTGTAGAGTGTCAGATTACTTACACCGAGCCTGGTTTAAAAGGCGATACTGCAACAAATACATTAAAAAGTGCGACTTTAGACACAGGTACCGAAATAAAAGTACCACTATTCTTTAACGAAGGCGACTGGGTAAAAATTGATACACGCACAGGAGTTTATGTTGAGCGTATTAAAAAATAATTAAATAATTCTTAAAAAAAGCTAGAAAAATTTTTTTCGCTTTTTTATTTAAAAAATTGTATTCCCTAAAACAAATAGCGCAAATTACCAATAGTGCATTTATTGGAACTACTGATTACAAACCAAATTTGTTTTTAACGGATAGCCGAACACTTCAAAATCCTTCTTCTACATTATTTATAGCCATAAAAACAAATCGTAATAATGGTCATAATTACATTAACGATTTAATAAAAAAAGGCGTAACCAGTTTTTTAATTGAAGAAAATGAGTTTGATTATAAAAACGCGAATAATAAAAATTTATCATTTATTGTTTCAAAAAATACTTTACAAAGTTTACAAACTCTTGCTGCGTTCCACCGTTCTCAATTTACTATTCCTGTAATTGGTATAACAGGCAGTAATGGCAAAACCGTGGTAAAAGAATGGTTATATCAATTATTAAAATCGGAGTACATAATTTGCCGCAGCCCTAAAAGTTTTAACTCACAAATTGGTGTGCCTTTTAGCGTATTAAATTTAAATGCTTCGCACAGCTTAGCAATTTTTGAAGCGGGTATTTCCCAACCCGGTGAAATGGATAAATTAGAAAAAATTATTCAACCAACAATAGGCATAGTTACCTCCATTGGTTCTGCGCATGATGAAGGGTTTGAGACTACCGATCAAAAATTATCAGAAAAATTAAAATTAGTTGTCAATTCAAAAACCGTAATAGTTAACGGCGTAGAAAAAGCAAAAGTTTCAAATTCATTTTACCCAAAAATAATTTTTGTTTCTTCAAACCCCGACGCTGGTTTTCAATTCAGTTTTACGGAAAATACGCTTCATCTTAAAAGCAAGCTAAAAAATTATTGTTTTAAATTAAATTTTACCGATAGCGCCTCTATTGCTAATTCTGCCACATGTATTGCAACATTATTGCAGTTAGGTTATGATGAAAAAATTATCCAACAAAAATTAAATCATCTTCAGCCCATTGCATTGCGTTTAGAAATTAAAAATGGTATTAATAATTCGTTATTAATTAACGACTATTATAATTCTGATTTAGATTCATTAACCATTGCTTTAAATTTTTTACAACAGCAACACCGTCGTACAAAAAAAATTGTAATTATTTCCGACATAGAACAGTCAGGGGTTTTAGCAACTAATTTGTACAAACATTTAGCAGATTTATTTTCTCAAAATAAAATTGATTTAGTGGTTGGGATTGGAAAAGATATTTTAAACAACAAACCATTATTTAAAAATAATTCGTTATTCTATATAGATACGGCATCCTTTATACAACAATTTGCACTTATAAATTATCAATTTGCTGATGCGACACTACTTTTAAAAGGCGCGCGCAGCTTTGGTTTTGAAAACATAAGCCGGTTGTTGCAACAAAAAAGCCATGACACGGTTTTTGAAATTAATTTGAATAAATTAACCGCCAACGTAAATTATTTTAAATCCATATTGCAACCAAATGTAAAAATTATGGCTATGGTAAAAGCCATGGGTTATGGCAGCGGTAGCAGTGAAATCGCAAAAACATTAGAACATATTGGTGTTAATTATTTAGCAGTAGCTTATGCGGATGAAGGTGTAGAGTTACGCAACTCTCAACTAAAATTACCAATTATGGTAATGAGTCCTGAAAGTGATTCGTTAGACGATATTATTAATTTTAATTTAGAGCCAGAAATTTACAGCTTTAAAGTACTTTATGAATTTATTACAAAATTAGACCAATTAGGCATTTCAGAACCTTATCCCATTCATATTAAAATTGATACAGGGATGCACCGCTTGGGTTTTGAAGAACATGATATCGTACAATTAATTAGTGAATTAAAAAAACATTTACAATTAAAAGTCGTTTCTATCTTTTCGCACCTTGCGGGTAGCGATAATGAAGCTTTGGACGATTTTACAAATGAACAAATAAATTTATTTGAAAAAATAAGTTCACATATTGAAAACGAAATTGGTTACACCATCTTAAAACACATTTGTAATTCGGGTGCCATCTCCCGCTTTAAACGGGCACATTTTAATATGGTGCGTTTGGGGATTGGCTTGTATGGGCTTGGCGTAAATGACAATGAGCAAAAACAATTAGAAAATGTCGGCATTTTAAAAACAAAAATCAGTCAGATTAAATTTGTAAAAGAAAATGATACAGTTGGTTATAACCGTAACGGTAAAATTAATGCCGATACTAAAATTGCCACCATACCCATTGGTTATGCTGATGGTTTTAGCAGGCAATTGGGCAATGGCAAATACGGTGTTTTTATTAACGGACAGTTTTGTAAAATCATTGGTAATGTTTGTATGGACATGAGTATGATTGATATTACACTTATAAAATGTAATGAAGGAGATGAAGTAATAATTTTTGAAACTACGGAGCAAATTAATCAATTAGCATCAACTTTAAACACAATAAATTACGAAGTGCTTACAAGTGTTTCTTCACGGGTAAAAAGAATATATGTTCAAGAGTAGATTTAACGATAATTTATTTTTATTCACTCACTAATTAGGGTTCACTCAATAAGTCCAACAAATATTTTCGGATAAAATATATTTAGCAGGGTTATTTTAAATTTATATAAAGCATTTTTAATAAAAGTAA
>JAYVGH010000144.1:0-20439 GCA_043772435.1 Bacteroidota bacterium | reverse complement strand
CGATGCAGGGGATTGTACAGGTCCAATAGGTTTAACTGGGGCAATAGGTCCAATAGGTTTAACGGGTGCTACAGGTTTAACAGGCGCAACAGGCTTAACGGGCGCAACGGGGGCTACTGGTTTAACAGGTGCTACTGGTGCAACAGGCCCTGCGGGTGGCATTAATGTGGCACAAAATGGCTTAAGTTTATTAAACCCAACAACGGTTGAGTTTGGTGGCCCGGTAGGTGCTGCAACTGCAGCGCAATTGTTAAACGATAGAGAAGTGCCAATGAATAGTAAAAAAATATTATTTACTCAAAATGGTAATATACGTGTTGGGCAATTTTTAAATCCATTCCCCACTGGCGTTCTTCCTACATTTAACATTGATAATTCTAACAATACAACAAACAATGTAGCGGCATTAATATTTGACTTTTGTGGAAATGGAACTACAAATAGAAAAGGCTTAGATATAAAACAAAACTTAAATACAACAGCACCCGATGTTATAGCTTTAAATATTGAAAACGTAAATAATGCATTTGCTCAAGGTAGTGGTTTACAATCGAAATTAATAAGTGCAAAAGGCTTAGATTGGAATAACAATGGTATACAAGACGATGAAGTATTTGGTGTAAGAAGCGCAGGATTTGCAGGCTTTGGCTTACAACAAAGTTATTATGGTATAGCTAGCTTGGGTATCGGAGATTATAATGGTTCATCCCCCTCAAATAGCCCGTTTTCAGGGCATTATGGCAGACATTCATTATTTGTTTACAACAATAAAGATAATTTGCAAAATGTTAGAAATGCTGAATTTTATGCCGAGGGTGGCCAATACATTGACGGCGTAGTTTCTTACGCAAAGGTAAACGGTTATTATGGTTCTTTAGCATTAGGTGGCGTTGCAATAGGTAATAACACGCTGCAACAGGGTTTTGAAGAAAATAGGGGCGTATTCGGTAGAAGTATTTCTATTGCAAATGGTAAAAATTACGCTGGTTATTTTGAAGCAGATAACAGTAGCTCTGCAAATTATGCAGTTTATGCTAAATGTTTAGGTACTGGACCAAATGATTATGCAGGGTATTTTAATGGAAAATTATTTTTAAATGGTGGTTTTAGTGGTACAGGAACAAATAGTTACACTTCTGATCAGATGTTTAAAACAAATATAGATACAATTACTAACCCTTTAGCAATTGTTAAATTGCTAAAACCACGTAAGTATTTTATGGACACAACTAATATTTATGGTTTAAATTTTAGTAGCAAAAAACAATACGGCTTTATAGCCCAAGATGTGCAAACTATATTACCGGAATTGGTTACTACTACTGTAAAATTAGCTGTTAAAGATTCGTTAGGTAATATTATTAATCCGGCTGTAACTTATAAAAATTTAAACTATAATGCCTTTTTTGCATTACTTACAGGCGCTTTACAAAAACAACAAACTGTTATTGACAGCCTAAAGAAAAAAGATAGCCTACAAACAACCTAAATTGCTCAAATACTAAGCGCTATAAGCACTTTAAGCAGTTCAATTGCCAGTTGTTGTTCAAACACGGCTGGTGTTCGCAACACGGGTATAGTTGGCAATAATCCTAACCAATTAAACATTGAGTTAAGCGATGCGGATGTAATTGTGTTGAATCAAAACGTACCTAACCCTTTTGCCGAGCAAACTACAATTACATATAATGTGCCTGCTAAATATGGCTTTGCACAAATGGTGTTTAAAACATTAGATGGTAAAATTATAAGAACAGTTGATATAACCGCTAAAGGTAAAGGGCAATTAAACGTATTTGCTAACGATTTAAGTAACGGCTTGTATGTTTACAGTTTAATTGTTGATGGCAAAATAATTGATACTAAAAAAATGGTGAAGCAGTAATATTCAGGTATTAGGTAATAGTAGATAGGTATAAGTAAAAAGCCATGTCGGTTAAACCGATTCGGCTTTTTTTTATGTTTACCAACAACAATTTGTTTTTTGTAATTTAGCATTTTAATTATGCTTAACTTTTATAACAAAACAGCGCTAAACTCTATATTAATTTTTAGTTTACTTTTTTGTTTTGCCTTTAAACACCCCTTTTATTTAGGCGTTACCGATTTAAAATACAATGCTAAAGATAAAGCCATACAAGGTTATGTAAAATTATTTACCAACGATTTTGAAAACGCGCTTAAAAAAATATACAAACAACCTGTTGATTTAATTAACACAAAGGATACGGCAGCCACTAAAAAAATAATTGCCGATTACATTGCAAAACATTTTTTGTTAAAGGTTAACGGGCAATTAAAAACCTTTTCTGTTATTGGTTTTGAGAAAGAGGAAGATGCTATTTTTAGCTTTATTGAATTTAAAAACTGTACAACTCCAAAAACTATTGAGATTGAAACTACTTTTTTATACGATTATTTAAAAGAGCAAATGAACATAGTACATTTTGAATTAAGTGGAACTAAAAAAAGTGTAAAGGTTAATAATCCCGATAAAAAAATAACGTTTGATTTTTGAGTTCGATAAAACAAATACACACCCAATTTATAAAACAAGAAGCCCAACGGCTTAATTTTGATTATTGCGGCATTAGCAAAGCCGGTTTTTTGGAAGAAGAAGCCCCGCGTTTAGAAAAATGGCTGAAGGAGAATAAGCACGGGCAAATGCAGTACATGGAAAATTATTTCGACAAACGCCTTAACCCAACCTTATTGGTAGAGGGCGCAAAATCTGTTATTTCATTATTGTATAATTATTATCCGGAGCAAGTTCAAAATACCGAAGCACCTAAAATTAGCAAATATGCTTACGGTAATGATTACCATGATGTTATTAAAGAAAAATTACAGGAATTTTTAGTGTCGTTAAAGCAAAAAATTGGTAATATTAATGGCAGAGCATTTGTAGATAGCGCGCCTGTTATGGACAAGGCATGGGCTGCAAAAAGCGGACTGGGTTGGGTAGGGAAAAACAGTAATTTAATTACCACCAAACACGGTTCGTTTTTTTTTATTGCTGAATTAATTATTGACGTAGACTTAGAGTACGACCAAGCCATAAAAGACTACTGTGGCAACTGTACCCGCTGTATTGATGCGTGCCCCACAGATGCTATTAGCGAGCCTTTTGTAGTAGACGGCAGTAAATGCATTAGTTATTTAACCATTGAATTAAAAGATGAAATCCCGGATTCGTTTAAAGGTAAACTGGATAATTGGGCATTTGGATGTGATGTGTGCCAGGATGTTTGCCCCTGGAACAGATTTAGCACACCAAGTAGCGAACCGTTATTTAGTAATACAAATCAATTGCTAAATTTTACGGAAGTAGAATGGAATGAAATTACAGAACAAACATTTAATGTATTGTTTAAACACAGTGCCGTAAAACGTACTAAATATAAAGGATTAAAAAGGAATTTAAAATTTATTAATACAAAATAGTCACAAGTTGTAAGGCGTTAGTGTACTATAAAACATTTCGACTTCGCTCAGTGTAACAAAGAATAAAAAGATGGCACTATTTAAAACAGAATCGTTACAGGTTTTTAAAATAAAAGAATTTAGATTATTTGTATTAACGCGTTTTTTTTTAACCTTAGGCGTGCAAATGCAATTTGCAACTATTAGTTTACAAATATATTATTTACACAGTAAAGAAGAATATGTTTTAGGTTTGTTAGGGCTTACGGAGGCCTTGCCGTTTATATTAACTTCTTTTTTTAGCGGCTATGTATCCGATAATTTTTCGCGAAAAAAAATAATACTTGTGGCATTGTGTTGCCTGCTTTTTGGAGCTACTTTTTTGTATGTTAACAGCGAGCCGTTTATTTTATTTTTAAGTAATTTAGGTATGTTTGCATTATTTGGGGTTGTTTTTTTGTTTGGCATTATACGTTCGTTTTTAGCATCGTCTTTAAATCCGTTTATGAGCCAAATAGTTCCCAGAGAACAGTATACAAGTTCTTCTACATGGAATACAACAGCGTGGCATACGGGGGCTATTTTAGGGCCGGTTGTGGCAGGTATTATATTTGGTTTTCATAATAAATTACATGCAAACTATTGCCATTTTATGGAGGCTATTTTATTTGCATTGTCTTTATTTTTTATGCTTCAAATTAAACACAATGGCTACCCCGAAAGAGGTGAGAAAAAAGAAACTATTTTAGAAACCATGAAGGTGGGATTGCATTTTGTTTTTAATAATAAACTTATTTTAAGTGTCTTGTCGTTAGATTTGTTTGCCGTGTTGTTTGGTGGAGCAGTTGCTCTAATACCTGCATTTACAGATAAAATATTGCATTTAGGCCCCGAAGCGTATGGTTTATTGCGAACGGCGCCGGCAATTGGCGCGTTGGCAATGAGTGGTGTATTACTATTTTTTCCTTTAGCTAAAAAAGCGGGTTCGGCTTTATTATATAGTGTAGTAGCATTTGGAGTTTTTACAATTTTATTTGCATTAACTACAAATTATTGGTTAACCTTTACCATGTTATTTTTTACAGGTGCTTTTGATAATGTAAGTGTTATTATTCGTCATAGCATTTTACAACTACAAACCCCAAATACTATGCGGGGCAGGGTAAGTGCCATTAATAGTATTTTTATTGGTAGCAGCAACGAAATTGGCGCTTTTGAAAGTGGTTTTGCGGCTAAACTTTTTGGATTAGTTAACTCTATTGTAATTGGTGGAGTTATAACTATAGGAGTTGTAGGCGTAATTAGTAAACTAAATCCAAAGTTAAAAAAGTTAGATTTATCTAAAATGTAATTAAGATATACTTGTTTAAAACCATAGTTAGAAACACGTAATCCGCATTCAAATTAACGTTTCTTTGTATGAATGAATATTTTAGAATATATACGAGCCAAGCATAATCTATTATTAAAATTAGGTATTGTTTGTGTTAGTACTCTGTTTATAACCTATCTTATTCCTAATAAAAACATAATAGGACATAAAGTTGGCGAATTTGATGCCGTATGGAGTTATAAAGATTTAATTGTTGAAGATGATTTTTACACCTTAAAATCTAAGGTTGAAATTGATAATGAAAAATTAGTACTTGAAAAAGATGCCCCACTTATTTTTGAAGAAAATAGTGAAGAAAAAAACAGTAAATTAAAAAATTTAGAAGACCTAAAATTAAAAAACAATAAAACGTATACTCTTTTAAAACCCTTATTTGATAGTATTTACAGCATAGGTGTTATTGAAAGTATTGACGTTGATTTACAGGCAAAAAAAACGTGTTTGGTACAACAAGGTAATTATGCCGAACAAATTGTGTATTTTAATTTTTTTACTGTTAAAACTGCGGCTCTGTTAGTAGAAAATAAATTACAAAATACCAAACCATTTATTGAACCAACTATAAACTATCTAGATTATTTAGCCATTACCTTACATTTTAATCCTAAAAAAACCGAGTTTTTTAAAAACTTAAAAACCGACCAACTATCTATTTATAAAACTAATTTAAAAAAGGGCGAAACGCTTGTAAAACAGGGCGAAGCTTTAACCAACGCCAAGCGTTATTTAATAAATAATTATTTTTATAATCAAAACAAAAACCAATTGTTTAGTTACACATCAGTAATTGCTAAATTTGTATTAGTTGGTATTATTTTGTTAGTGCTTTTAGTGTATTTAGCTTTTTTTAGAAAGCAAATATTCGGGCAAAATAAGCAAGTTTTATTTTTATTTTTAATAATAAATATAGCGTGTTACAGCACTTATATTTTTTATAATTATGGTTTATTAATTTTCGCATTGCCGTTTGCATTAATTCCAATTATTGTTAGGGTTTTTTTTGATAGCCGAACAGCTTTATTTACTCATTTAATGGCTATGTTGTTATGTAGTTTTTTTATGCCCGATAAAATAGAGTTTATTTTATTACAATTAATTGCAGGTATTGGTACACTATTCGCGATTGCCGAAATGCGTAAACGTCAACAAATAGTTAATGCTGCATTATTAGTGTTAGTATTTTATGTGGTAATTTTTGTGTGTTACCAATTAGCGTTTGATATGCCGCAAATGGTTAAAAAATTATCGGCGTATGTCCCTTTTTTAATAAGTTCAGTGCTTGTTTTATTGGCTTACCCTTTAATTTTTATTATTGAAAAATTATTTGGTTTTATTTCCGATTTTAAATTATTGGAACTTTGTGATTTAAACCAGCCATTATTAAGGCAACTGTCTCAGGAAGTACCGGGTACATTTCAGCATAGCCTACAGGTAGCAAATTTAGCCGAAGAAGCAATATATTACATTGGTGGCAACGCATTATTAGTAAGAACAGGCGCTATGTACCACGATATTGGTAAATTATTTAATCCTAAGTTTTTTACTGAAAATCAAGGAAATAGTTATAGTCCGCATCAGGAGATGCAACCTTTAGAAAGTGCTAAAATTATTATTAGTCATGTAATTAAAGGAATAGAGTTGGCAAAAAAAAATAAACTTCCCGACCAAGTTATAGATTTTATTAGAACACACCATGGTACAACAAGCGCGGGTTATTTTTTAAATTTATATAATAAAACGAACAAAGGATTAATAAATAATGAATCAGAATTTAGGTACAGAGGTCCGATACCATTTAGTAAAGAAACGGCTGTTTTAATGATGGCAGATGGTGTAGAAGCAGCGTCGCGAAGTTTAAAATCGCATGACGCTTTATCAATTAATGATTTGGTGGACTCAATTATAGATTATAAAATTACTCAAAATCAATTTATGAATTCCGATATAACATTTAAGGATATTACAACAATAAAGAAAATATTTAAAAAACGATTAATGACCATTTATCATGCAAGAATTGAATACCCCAGTTCTTAAAAATGATAATAAAAACTAAAAAAATCATATATTTGTAATAATTATGAAACACATTTTTTTGTTCCTTTTTGGACTTATTTTACTTTCATCTTGTAAAATATTTAAGTCTAATTTAATGCTCAGAACACCAAAAAATTATAATTACGATAAATTACTCGATTCGTTAAGTGGATTAGATTATAAAATTTCGGCAAATGATTTAATTGTTTTTAAAGTATTTACAAACGATGGTTTTAAATTAATAGATTTAGCAACATCTTCTACAGCTGTTTTTAGAACGGATATTGATGTTGTTGTGGATAGCGACGGATCGATAAAAATGCCATTAATTGGGCGATTAAATGTTGAAGGATTAACAGTTAGAGAGGCTGAAAATTTGTTTGAAGAGAAATATTCAAAATATTACGTTAACCCTTTTGTTACTTTACGAATTTCGAATAAAAGGGTAATCGTTTTTCCAGGTAATAGCGGTTTAGCCAGAGTTATTTCATTAACAAATAATTATACAACAATTATGGAGGCGATTGCAGCAGCTGGAGGAATACCCGAAGATGGTAAAGCCTATAAGGTAAAATTAATTAGAAACAATGAGTCATCTACAAAAAAACCTTATGTTTATTTAATGGATTTGTCGCGTATTGAAGGCTTGGCCGATGCAAAAACAAAGGTACAGGCTAATGATATAATATATATTGAACCTAGATATAGACCTTTAAGTACTTTTAATAAGGAAATAACGCCATTAATTACACTCTTAACCAGTGTTTTAATATTGTATCAATTTTATCGACTTAGATAGTGCTATAAATGCTTAATCCACAAGTAGAAAAAACTAATAATCAGTTAAAAGATATAACCGAAAGGTTTAGCGGTAATATTGATATTGGTGTAATTGTTTTTTTATTTAATAAAAGTAAATTATTTATTTTTCTATTTTTTGCAATTTCATTTTCAGTTGCATTTTTATATTTACGCTATACTACACCCATTTATGTTAGTAAAGCTATTTTACAAATTAACGACGGTAATAAAGATCAAATTATAAAATTTAATAATACTGATAATAACGGTAATGTAATATCCGAAGCGATTGAACAAATACGTTCAAAAATATTTTTAAAACGAGTTGTTGAAAAATTAGACATTAGTGTAAATTATTTTAGTGAAGGCACATTTAAAAATAATGAACTTTACCAATCGTCTCCATATATTGTTAAGATAAATTTAAAAAACAATAATTATTATAATCAAAAAATTTATGTAGAATTAAATAAAAATTTAACTACGGGATTTATAAAAATTGGAACTGTAACTCATAAATTTAATGTTAATTCTTGGCTAAAAACGGATGATTTTGATATTAATATTTTCATTAATTCCAAAATTGATATTAAACAAGCACAACATATTATTAATGAAAATAGTTTGCTTTATTTTACTATATCTAATATTGATGAAGTAACGGCCAAACTCCAAAGCCAATTAGAAGTAAAGCTATTAAACGAATTAGCTAAAACTATTTTATTAAAGGTTAACGATGTAAATTCCTCTAAAAGCACCGACATAGTAAATGCAATTATTGAAGAATATTTAACTTACGATGTTGAGCGTAAAAGCGAAAGTTCGAGTAATATTATTACTTTCATTAACAATCAATTAAATGTTGTTTATAATGATTTAAAAGATACCGAAAACGACTTACAAAAATTTAAAAAAGATAAAAATATTAGCGAAACCGACCAATTATATACTACTCAGCTAATGCGTGTTTCTTCAATTGAAGATCAAATGCTAAAGGTTGAAATGGAAGAAAACATAATTAACGAAATACAGGCAAATATTAATAAAAATAAAAGCATAGAGGTATACCAGCTTATATCTTTAATATCAGGTACTGAATATGAAAATTTAATTAAAGATATTACTCAAACTATACAAAAATTACTAATTGAGAAAGAAAATTTGTTGTATCAGGTAACACCCAATTCCGAAAACATAAAACAGATTAATTATCAAATCGAAAACCAAAAAAAATTATTAATACAAAGTTTAGATGCTGTAAGATTAAAATACAAATCTAAATACAAAAGTCTTTTGGAAAAATCGACATCATATCAAAGTAAATTAAATAAAAATCCGGATGATGAAGTTGAGTTTTCGCGCTTGAATCGTTTATATTCTATTAGCGAAAAGTATTACACCTTGTTACTCGAACGAAAAACCGAATTCTCAATTTCTAAAGCGGGTTATGTATCTAAAAATATTATTTTAGAAAAAGCTTTGGGTGCCGGGGGGCAAGTTTCACCAAGTAAAAAAAATGCAATTATTATCGCATCATTGGTTTCATTATTATTCTCTTTAGGGATAGTATTTGTGCGTTATTTATTTCACGATAAAATATATTCGTTGTCAGATATTGTAAAATTTTCGAGTGGCAATGTTAATCTCTTAGGCATAGTTCCTAATTACCGAAGCGAAATTCCAATCTCACAATTAATAGTTGATAAAAATCCTAAATCGCTTATTAGTGAAGCTTTTAGAACAATCAGATCCAATTTAAATTTTATAGATGGAACGCCCGGGCAAAAAATAGTATCTATAACATCAACCATAAGCGGTGAGGGTAAAACCTTCGTAGCTATTAATATTGCCGGTATTTTAGCATTTACAGGTAAAAAAGTAATTATTATTGATTTAGATATGCGTAAACCAAAAATTCATAAAGGGTTTGGTGTAACAAATAATGTTGGAATGAGTACAATATTAACACACATTACCGATGTAGACGAGTGTATTAATAACAGCCCCATGCCTAATTTACAATTTATTACAGCCGGGCCTACACCTCCTAATCCATCAGAACTAATTTTAACCAATAAATTAAATGAGGTTATTGATCACCTTAAAAAAACTTACGACTACATTGTTATTGATAATGCGCCAATAGGTTTAGTTACAGATGGAATCGCTACAATACAAAAAGCTGATTACCCAATCTATGTATTTAGGGCGGGTTATTCTAAAAAAATATTTACTCAAATTTTGGATAAATTAAAAAACGAAAACAATATTAAAAATTTATCGGTAGTGTTAAACGACGTTGATATTAGTAAAAGGATATACGGCTACAGTTATGGCTACGGTTATGGTTATGGCTATGGCTATGGTAATGGTTATTATTCGGAAGATGAAAAATTTAAATCAAAAACCAGAAAAAGTAAAAAAGAAAAAGATTAAAAAAGAAAAAGATTAAAAATGGAAATTATTGAATCAGATTTAAAAGGCTTGTTTATTTTTAAACCTAAGGTGTTTGAAGATGCGCGCGGCTATTTTTTTGAAAGCTATAATCAAAATGCTTTTAAAGAAGCAGGTTTAAATTTAAATTTCGTACAAGACAATCAATCCCTTTCTCAAAAAGGAGTATTAAGAGGATTACATTTTCAAAATTCGCCTCACGCACAAGGTAAATTAGTTCGCGTTATAACTGGTGGTGTTTTAGATGTTGCAGTAGACATTCGTAAAAAATCGCCCACGTATGGTAAATGGTTTGGGCTTGAACTTACCGAAAAAAATAAATGGATGATGTACATTCCGGAAGGATTTGCTCATGGTTTTTTAACCCTTGACGACAATACTGTTTTTTCGTATAAGTGTACAAATTTTTACAATAAAGCGTCTGAAGATTGTATTTTATGGAACGATACCGATATAAATATTAATTGGAATGTTACAAACCCATTATTATCTGAAAAAGATTTACAAGGTAAGTTTATAAAGGATTTTAAAAGTATGTTTTAAAAAACAGAAATGAGCATAAATTTTAACGCCATACTTACTTTGCTTTTTTTTGCATGTTTTATCTTTTCATTGCTTGTAAATTACATCCTTTTAAAATTTGCTCAAACGCTTGGTATTCGTACTAAAGATAATCAGCAGTTGCGGTGGAATCCAAACGCTAAGCCATCGTTGGGTGGTATAAGTTTTTACCTTGTTTTTTTGGTAGCTTTTATTTTTTCAATTCTATCGCCCCATAGTATAACCAATTATAATTTACAAATGATAGGTATTTTAATTGCAATTACCTTAGCTTTTTTAATGGGTTTAGCCGACGATGCGTTTAATACTCAACCTCTTTTAAAATTTTTAACTCAACTAGTTTGCGCGTTGGTACTTATTTTTTCGGGTCATTCCATTTCAATTTTCGAAAATCAACTTGTAAATTATTTTGTTACAATTATTTGGGTAGTTGGTATTATGAATTCAATTAATATGTTGGATAACATGGATGGAATAACATCAATAGTTTCATGTGCCATTTGTTTTTTTATGGTTATAATTAATATTTCTCTTCAAAAAACAAATAGTTACTCAACAATTTTAAATTTAGGAATGATAGGGGCTTTGTGCGGATTTTTAGTGTTTAATTTTCACCCCTCAAAAATGTTCATGGGTGATACAGGCAGCCAGTTTTTAGGCCTTTTTTTAGCTACAATGGGTATAGATAATTGTTGGAACAACACTTCTGCGCTTAATATCCCTCATTTTCAATTATTAAATATTTTAATAGTTGGCTTGGTATTTATTTTACCTTTAACCGATACACTCACCGTTACAATTAACCGCATTAGGGCAGATAAGTCGCCATTTGTAGGTGGTAAAGATCACACAACGCACCATTTATTTTTTAAAGGTATTACCGAAAAACGAATAGCTATTTTATTTTTTACTATTAATTTAATTAGCGTAATTTTTGCTTACAATTTAATAATGAATTACTCTGTTGTTTTGTTTTACTCAGCTATTTCGTATGCTGTATTAATTTCACTATCTTTATACTTAAACACTATTATTAAAAAGCGTTGATTTTGTTTTTAAAAAACATAAGCACATTTTTAAACCAACATAAAGCCGCACTTACATTAGCTTTTTTTATTCTATTTAGCTTAACGTATTGTGTTTTAAAGGTATTTGTTTATCCACCGTTAAATAATACTATTTCATATTCTTTAAATAATTTTAATAGTAATAGAGTTAACATACCTGTTAATTTAAATTTTTGTGGCGAAAATATACCTGCTAATAATTATGAAATTCAACAAAATTTAGAAAAAGAATTTTTTAATAATAAGTATTGGAAATCAAGTTCACCCATATTATTTGCAAAAGCTCAAAAATGGTTTCCTTACATCGAACCTATTTTAAAACAGCAAGGTGTTCCCGATGATTTTAAATACTTAGCGGTAATCGAAAGTCATTTATCAAACATTGTTTCTCCTGCCGGTGCGGCTGGTTTTTGGCAATTAGTTCCTAATTCAGCTAGGGCTTATGATTTAGAAGTTAACCAATACGTGGATGAACGTTACGATGTTGAAAAATCGACAGTAGCAGCTTGCAAACATATTAAAGATGCTTATAAGGAATTTAATAATTGGACATTGGCTGCTGCAGCCTACAATATGGGAATTGGCGGCGTAAAAAACGCGCTGAAAAAACAAAACGCTACAAATTATTTTAGCTTGTTATTAAATGCAGAAACTAAAAGTTTTGTTTACCGCATTCTAGCCTATAAAACCTTATTCTCAAGTCCTCAACATTTTGGCATTAAAAAGAAAAAATGGAATTATTTTCAAAAAATACCCATGCAACATATAAAAGTTGATTCTTCAATTTCAAATTTATCGGCTTTTGCGAAAAAAATAAACTGTACCAAAGCAATTATTAAATTTTATAATCCATGGTTAATACAAGATGAACTGCATAACCCCGAAAAAAATACATACGTATTTAAAATACCTAAAAATTTAAAAGCTGATTATTCAGATTACATAAAAGATTTAATTGGCGAAGACGGGCATTCTATTTTAGAAAGTGATACAAAGCCTGAAAATGTTACAAATATTACTGACACAGTAAACCTTACCAAAAAAATAATTTATCATGTTGTGAAAGATAAAGAAGAGTTAAATAATTTAGCAAAATTTTACGAAGTAAAAGAAACCGATTTACGCAGGTGGAACAATATTAAAAAAAATAAAACAGCGGTGGCAGGACAAACGCTAACTATTATTTATTTTATTGATTAATAAACTACAATATGAGTGTATTTGCCTAATAAATTTTTAAACGGCGAATCTTTATAATCTAAGTTTATTAAATAGTATTTATTTGGTTTTGTGTTTTTTAAAATGTATTTAATTTCATCTGGATAAGTTTTATAAAAAGATCTATCCTTTTTTACATTTAGTAAGTAGATCGAACATATTTTTTTATTTGGAAAATTTGTTTTAACTCTGTGAGCAAGTGATACCCATGTTTTATTCTTAATAAAAAAATTATTTATTGTAGATAAATTAATGTGCGCTGTACCATTTATAGATATAACTAATGAGTTAGAGTCAAGGTCTATTTCTTTTTTAAACATTTTATATAAAAAACTTTCTCGAAAATTTGATAAATCAAAAGGACTACAACTCGAATCACATCTAGATAAAATGCAAAAATTTAATGCGTTAAAATATTCTTCAATTTTTATAGAATCATTCCCTAAAAATAAATTATGTATTTTTTTATTTTTGTCATAGCGCTGCAAAAATCTTTCGTTTTTATTTATATTTTATAACTCATTAGGAAATTTCATTGAACCTATTTTTGAAAATTCTAATAAGTCATTTTTTAATGTATCATTTTCTATAGGTTTTTTATTATATACATCTATAACAAATTCTTTCATTATATCCTTAGCATAAATATAATCTATGGCTTTAGGCGTAATTTTTGAATTATACAAAAGCCTAAATAAATAAGGATGATATTTGTTGTTAGATTGTAAAAAAAATTAAAGTTTATTGTATCATTTTCTACAAAAAACTTATTTAATATAAAGTTTTTATTGTAGTCCATTTCTAATAGTACTTTTGTGTTATTAGTTTTAATAAATGAAACTAATTTTGTTTCTACATTATCAGTTGATAAAATTTTGTGCTGCTCTCCTAAAAAAACAATATTATATTTTTTAAAATAATCTGTTTTTATAGAATCTAATTCTATTATTTGAGCTTTAATGAAAAGGCAAAAAAACAGAAATAAATAAATAAATTTAATTTTCATTTTTTACCTCCTTCCCAATAAACTTATTTACAGCATTGTGTCCTAAATATATTAGTGGAATTAAACACAAAGCAACCAATAATTTAAACAAATAACCCCAACTGGCGTTTTTTAAGTATTCATCAAAAGCCCACTTACCGGGCAATACAAAGGCAATAAATTGTATAACAAAGGTATCTATTAATTGGCTAACAACTGTGCTGCCTGTAGCGCGTAACCAAATTAATTTACCGCCTGTTTTATTTCTAAATAACCAAAACACATATACATCCACTAATTGCGAACATAAAAATGCGACAATACTTCCCACTATAATCCATTGGCTTTGCCCAAACACGGCTTTAAATTGTTCGTTATTTACAGGGCTAAAACTTACGGCATTAATATTTAATGCAAATGATAATAAAATAAACGTGTAAATAATTAAACCAACTGTTATGTATGTTAACCTTCGAACGCCTTGTTTGCCATAATGTTCGTTAATAATATCGGTTAATAAAAAAACAAATGGCCAAATAATAATACCAATGCTCTGTGTAAATAAACCAAAAAACTGCACTAATTTTCCACCAATCAGCTCGGCTACAATGGTGTTGGTAACAAAAAACCCGGCTAAAATTATAAATACTAAATCTTTACGTTTATTAAAGTCCATTATTCAGGAGTTTAGAAAGTTAGGGAGTTTTAAAAGTTAATTTTAGAATTTAGTTATTAGAGATTAATTTTTTTTAGTTATTTATTACTTTAAAAATTACTCTACGATAAGGTTGCTCTGTATTAGTTGGTATAGTAATAACACCATCGCTTTCGCTTTTACTTATTAGTTTCAATATTTGTTTTGAATTTACTTTATTTTTTAATAAGTATTTTTTTACACTTTCGGCACGGGCTTTAGATAATTTTAAATTAGCATTTGCTTTAGTATCATTTTTATTATATCCAACAATTAGTTGAACACACAAGGTTGGATTTTGTTTCAAAATTACAATATTACCTTGCAATATTTTTTCAGCATCTGCTGTAATTGTATTTTGTTTTAAATCAAAATATACCGGCTGCAAATTAAAGCCAATGGTTTTTAATTGCTCTTTATTTAATTCGCCTTTGGTTGTTTTTAAATCTACTAATGGTGTTATTAAAGTATCAATTTTTTTAGATATAAATTTATTTTCAATACTGTTACAAGCCATTATAATGTCTAAACAGCTATCGCAATACAAAACTGTTTTAACTAATACCTTATAAACGCCAGCCGTAAGATAATCGTAGCTTAAGGTGTTTTTATTATTACCAACCGATTTGTCGTTTATAAACCATTCAAAACTATGAGCCTTGTAATTTTTTTGTGTTGTAATTGCGAGGGTGTTTTTAAAATCGTTTGGGTCGGTATCGCTTAAATTAAGTTGGGTTAAATCATTTGGTGTTGTTGAACAAGTTCTATTTAGCGCTTCAACGTAATTTATTTTATAAATATCCATGTCACCAAATCCACCTGCGCGCGAGGATGAAAAATAACCCACTTGTTGGTTATTGGTTTGGGTAAAAAAAATATCGTTACCGGTTGAATTTATTGGCTGCTCCAAATTTATGGCTGTACCCCATTTACCATTTAAAAATGTACTTTTAAAAACATCATAATTCCCAAAACCTATATGCCCTTTACTAGCAAAGTAAAGTGTAAGCCCGTCGTCGCTTATAAAAGGCGCATCTTCGTCGTAATCGGTATTAATTGTGTTCCCTAAATTTTCGGGGGCAGACCATTCACCATCTTTAATTTTAGTTGATTTATAAATATCATTACCACCAAAACCTGTTTTAGATTCGCTTGTAAAATAAAGTGTATTTCCATCTTTTGATAAAAAGGCGTGGCTTTGGTAATAATCAAAATTTATGGTTTGGCTTAAAGCTTTTGGTTCTACTTTTTTTAAATCTTCAATGTTTGTTTCGTAAATTTGTGCGTCGCGGTAAATGTATATTTTTTTCTCGTCGCCACTTATTGATACTATTGATTCGTTTGAATTTTTGTGATGTGTTTTTAAAAAAGCATCGGTAAGTGTATAATGTTTTACCGCTTCAAATTTGCCATTTGTACATTTTGAAATATACATACTTTCAAAGTAACTCGAATTAAGTGAATTTATTTTTTCGTTTTTATCATCTTTTCGTTTTGAAGTAAAAATTAATTCGTTTTTAGTATTTAAAACTGGCACATACTCGGGTGCATCGGTATTTATTTGATTGCCAACGTTTATAACTAAATTTGTATTGCCCACATTTGTTTTAGTGTTATCGTAATTTTTTAGTGCATATTGGCAATCTAATTTTCGTTTGTAAACATCTTTTTTAAATTCTTTATTATCGTCTTCTAATGACTTTACCTTATCTAATTTATTAAAAAACAAAAGTGCTTTTTCAAACTTTGTAGCAAATTGATAGCACTTTGCAATGGCATAAATTAAATCGGCTACAGTATCCTTTTTAGTTTCTTTTATCGCTTTTTCTAAGTAGGGAAGGGCATTTTGATAATCGCTATTACACTCACTTAACAATAAACCTAAACCTAAATTAGCTTCATAATTATCTTTATTTTTTGAAAGGGCTTTTAAATATAATTTTTTGGCTTGGATGGTATTGCCCTTATCTATGGTCTTTCCGGCAAGCCAAACGTTAAAGTTGGGTTGTGTAAAACCGTAATTTGTTATCGCTACAACAAATAATAGAACGATTGTTTTTTTATACATATTTATTTAAAGGTAAATAAAATAATATTTAAAGAAACGTATTTTAAAAAAAAATTAAAACAGTACATAGTGAATAACCTTTTTAAACAATATAATTTATGATAACGAAAATAAAATACACCTATTTTTTTTGATTTGAATTATTCATTCTATTGTTTATATTCGTATTTTCTAAATTTATCTATGACCGAGATTTTACTTAAAAATAAGCTTACTTCCCAATCCAATGTACTTGTAATTACCACAAAATTTGTAAACGAGTTTAATTTACCAGATAAGGTAAACGATTATATTGTTGCTCAATTAAAAAAAGATGATGTAAAAACCTTAACCTACAATTATATTGGCAAATACATTTCTATAGTAATTATTGACGAAAAAAAAGAGCCAAACGCTTTGTTAGAGCAACTTCGTAAACATGGTGCTTTAGTTACGAATGGTTTAAATACCGCTAAACATTCTGACGTTTATATTTACAATCAAACTAAATTATCACAACTTTCGTTAGCAGCGGCAGAGGGAATTGCTTTAGCAAATTATCAATTTATTAAACACAAACCTACCGAAACTAAAAAAGCATATACGCTTAAAAGCATTATAATTGCTAATACACAGCTTAATCAAAAAAGTATTGATGAATTAAACATAATTTGTAATGCCACGTTAAAAGCCCGAGATTTAGTTAACGAGCCTGTAAATACTTTAAATGCTACCGATTTAGCAAATGCCTTTAAAGCCATGGGCAAAGAGTCTGGTTTTAAAGTAGACGTTTTTAACAAACAAAAAATTACGCATCTAAAAATGGGTGGTTTATTAGCTGTAAATGCAGGTAGTGTTGATGAACCAACGTTTACGGTTATGGAATACAAACCAAAAAATGCCAAAAATAAAAAACCTTACGTGTTAGTGGGTAAAGGTGTTGTTTATGATACCGGTGGACTTAGCCTTAAACCTACACCAAATAGCATGGATAGCATGAAATGCGATATGGCAGGTGGCGCGGCAGTTGGATGCACTATGTATGCAATTGCAAAAGCAAAATTAAATGTACACGTTATAGCTTTGGTTCCTGCAACCGATAACCGTCCCGGATTTAATGCATTTGCCCCAGGCGATATTATTACCATGATGGATGGAAGTACAGTTGAAATGCTAAATTCTGATGCCGAAGGAAGAATGATTTTAGCCGATGCCTTACACTTTGCAAAACAGTACAAACCTGAATTAACGATTGATATAGCCACGCTAACAGGTGCAGCAATGGCAGCTATTGGTAGCTTTGGCATGGTTGGTATGGGAACCGCAAGCCAAAAACAAAAAGATAAATTACATACAAGTGGATTTAATGTTCACGAACGCATTGCAGAGTTGCCTTTTTGGGAGGAGTACGACGAACTTTTAAAAAGCGATATTGCCGATCAAAAAAATATTGGAGGACCTTTGGCTGGCGCTATTACTGCCGGAAAATTTTTAGTAAAATTTGTTAATTATCCTTATTATCATTTAGATATTGCCGGCCCTGCTTTTTTAAATGTTAAAGATAGTTACAGAACCAAAGGTGGCACGGGATATGGGGTAAGATTATTGTTCGACTTTTTTAAAAATATGTAATATGAAAAAATTTATATTATTTTTTGTTATGCTTAGCTTTAATTATTTTTTTGCACAAGATGTAAAAAATGGATTAATTGTGGTTCATGTTGACCCTAGCGGAAAATCGGAATTTAAACAAAAAATTTACAATTATCACTTTTTAAACGGGCATTATACCGGTCGTGACGAGTTGCTAACCGTAAGTGGTAAAAAAGATGGTAAGGATAATATTCGCACCGATTTGGGAATAAATACGCTTTATAATAACCGCTACTTAATTACAGGTATTGGCAATATTATTGATTTAAAAGATAAAAAAGTATTGTTTGATGGTAGAGCTACTTTAATACGTTGTACCAACGATAGTGTTATTTATTATACAAACGATGCCTTTAAAGGTAAATTTTATTCGGTATATAATTTTAAAACCAATACTTATGGCGAGGTAAAAAATTTACTATTTCGCCCAAAATTAGGACAAGATGTAGAGTACGACAAAACAACAGTAACTTATAAATTAAATTTATACCCGCAAAATAAATCAAAAGTAGAATTGGTAAAAGATGCCGGATGTGGGCAAACAGGTACTACCGATGTTACAAAACCCGACCCTGCTTTTTGGTGGATAGACAATAGCAATTTTGTGTATGCTAATTACAATACTACTAATACCGAAATTGCTTTTTATAAAGTAAATGCAGATACTAAAGCAAGCACCCTTGTTGGCAAAGTGGCTATAAAGCCCGAAACTACTGCTGCTAAACTGCAAAAATTAAGCAACACCCAAGCTTTACTTTTTTATGGCAGTAAACAAATTTTAATAGATGCAAGCGCAAACACGGTTACCGATTTAGTGTTTACAAATTCAACAAATGGTTTTAGTGCTGAGTGCAAAAGCAATACTTACGGTAGAATAATTAAATTAAACGAAAAAGAAGTTGGCAAACAGCACTTTCAATTAAAAAATTTTAAAACCGAAAACAACATTAGTGCGGTAGTAAAAGAATTAATTATGGGTACCGAAAGCTACCAACAAGGCTTAGGTGTTTACAATTACAACAAACCCGGTTGGGAAACAGTTGATGCCGAAGATGTGTTGACATTGGTTGGATTTATAAAGGAGTAGGAGTTTTATAAAAAATTAATTAAATTCACTGTATCAATTTATATTAAATGAATCTTTCAACCACAAAAATGGAATTAGTAAAGCAGCTATTAAATACAACCGATAAAAATATCATTAATCATATTAAAGCAGTTCTTACTGTTAGTAATAACAATTAGTTCGATGATTTACCACCATCTGTTAAAGCATCAGTATCAAAGGGATTAAACGATTCATTAAACGGCAATACAATTAGTCATAACCAAGCTATGAAGCCTTATAAAAAATGGATAAAGAAATAAGGTGGACTACCGATGCTGTTGTCACTTTTAATAATATTATTGAATATCTTTATTATAAATGGACAGAAAAAGAAATAAAAAATTTTATAAATGCTACTAACAAATATGTAAGTTTTATAGCCAAACATCAAAAATTATTTAGAGATACAAATATAAAGAATGTTCACGAAGCACTTGTTACGCCTCAAAATTTATTAATTTATAAGATTTACGATGCACATATTGATTTAATTACATTTTGGGATACACTTCAAAATCCAGTAAAAAAAGCACATTAAAATAAATTTGTTTAGCAAGTTTTAATAAACGCTTGTAATATAAAATTACAATTATTATGGATATTAAAACAGTTTTAAAATCTCAGCACAACAAACCTACTACTTTAAAAATTGTAAATTATATTGCAAACGATAAAACTAAATTTAAAAAATTAATTACTGTTTTTTTTGAATCAGATTATCGGCTTACACAACGTGCTGCTTGGCCTTTAGGCGAAGTAGTTATTTTACATCCAAATTTAATTACGCCTTATTTTAGTAAACTCATAAAAAAACTAAACGAACAAAATCATCATCCTGCTTTATATCGTAATATTTTAAGGATTATGCAGGAGATTACTATTCCTCAAAAATTCCAAAGTCAATTATTAGATTGTTGCTTCAAGTTTATTTTAAACCCTGCCCAACCCATTGCCACAATAGCTTTTGCAATTACCGTTGCTGCAAAAATCTGCAAACC
>JAYVGH010000143.1:0-4206 GCA_043772435.1 Bacteroidota bacterium | reverse complement strand
AGATTTAACGGAGCAGGGTTTAGTTGTAAAAGTTGACGATATTAAAAATAAAGTTGGGTATAGTGAGCGTACAAACGCAGTAATAGAGCCTCGTTTAAGTTTGCAGTGGTTTTTAAAAATGGAAGATATTAGTAAACCCGCCTTAGAATCAGTTTTAAATAACGAGGTAAAACTAATTCCCGAAAAATTTGTAAACACATACAAACATTGGATGGAAAATGTTCACGATTGGTGCATTAGCCGTCAGTTATGGTGGGGACAACGTATTCCGGCATGGTACGACGGGCAAGGAAATACCGTAGTTGCAAAAACAAAAGAAGAAGCAATCGAATTATTAAAAACTAAAAACTCAACACTAAATATTAACGTAGTTAAGCAGGATGAAGACGTTCTCGATACTTGGTTTTCCTCGTGGCTTTGGCCGTTAACAGTGTTTGATGCCAACGTAATTAAAAACGGTTGGGATAATGCAAATGCCGATTTAAAATATTATTACCCTACCAACGATTTAGTTACAGCACCCGAAATTTTATTTTTTTGGGTAGCGCGTATGATAATTGCCGGAAAAGAATATACAGGATTAAAGCCCTTTACAAACGTTTATTTAACCGGTATAGTGCGCGATAAGCTAGGGCGTAAAATGAGCAAGAGTTTAGGAAATAGTCCTGACCCATTACAGTTAATTGAAAAATATGGCGCCGACGGTGTGCGTGTAGGAATGTTGTTATGTTCACCAGCCGGTAACGATTTAATGTTTGATGAAAGCTATTGTGAGCAAGGTAGAAATTTTGCAAATAAAGTTTGGAATGCATTTAGGTTGATACAGGGTTTTGAAGTTAATTCGGATTTACCACAAAGTACTACCAATCAAAAAGCAACAATTTGGATGATGGGTAGATTTTCTCAGCAATTAGAAATTATTAACGACCACTATTCAAAATACAGAATGAGCGAAGCGTTGATGATTACATATAAATTAGTTTGGGATGATTTTTGCGCCTGGTATTTAGAAGCGATTAAGCCAGAGTTTATTGATGGTAAAGCACAACCGATTGATAAAACTACCTATGGAGAAATAATAGTTATTTTTGAACAATTACTTGCGATAATGCATCCTTGGATGCCTTTTCTTACCGAAGAAATATGGCATCTTATAAAAGAGCGTGATGAAAAGGATTGTATTATTGTTGCCCAATGGCCATCGGAAATTAAGAATAAATTACATGCTCCAAATTTTAAAAATGTAACTACAAGCATAGCAGAAGGTTTTGAAGTATGTAAAGAAATTATAACTAAAATAAGAAACGTTCGTGCACAAAAACAATTATCACCTAAAGAAAAATTAGAGGTAATTGGTACGCTTGATACTAATCTTTCTTATTATGCTGAATTAATTATAAAACTAGCTAATTTAAGTTCATTTAGAAATTCTAATGAAAAAGTAAATGGTGCTTTGTCATTTACAGCCGGAATTAATGAGTTTTTCATTCCTCTTTCTACATATATAAATCCTGAAGAAGAAAAACAACGTTTACAAAAAGAGTTGGAATACAATAAAGGCTTTTTAGAAAGTGTAATGAAGAAATTAAGTAACGAAAAATTTGTTGCGAATGCTAAACCCGAAATTTTAGCTGCCGAACAAAAAAAACAATCCGATGCGGAAAGCAAAATAAAAAGTTTAGAAGAACAACTGGTTTCGTTGTAATTTGTTTTTCTAAAAACTGAAGTTTTTGTCATATTTTTTTATCTTTAACACTTTAATTATGAGTTTATAAACAGAAGAAATCGAAGTTGCACCATCGTTGTTAAATACAACTAATTTAGCATTGGTTAAACAGGTTTAGGCGCTAATATTAATCTATAAAACCGATTTTTGGGAAGAGTTAAATGATTATTAAAAGGCTTGTGTTATTGAGCAAAAGAAGAGTTGAAAAACGGAAAAGGTGTACCTAACAAAATTGCGATAAAAAATTATAAAAAATGGCTTACAAAATAATTTGATACTCAAAAGCCATTGTTACTTTTTATAAAGTGATACATTATTTAGAACTTAATTGGACAGAGCTGGTAATTAAAAAATTTATCCTTTTAACCGAAAAAACTATAACTATTTTATCTCATAACCCTTATTTATTTGCACGTTCTGAGAAATAAAATATTCATGAAGTAATGGTTACAAAGCATAATTTATTAGTACATTAAATAAATTTAAAATTAAAAATGGTAGAGTTAATTGCTTTTTTAGATGCAAAGCAAAACCCCAAAAAGAAATTTTAAAAAAAGTAAAGCATAATTTCATTTGGAAAATAAGTTTCAAAAACAGGTATTAACGCCATTAATGGCGTTACATAAAATAAAAAATTGGTGCGCTTATCAAGAGCGTTCTCAACATGAAACGCGTCAAAAATTGTATGAGTATGGTTTGTTTAGTAATGAGGTTGAACAAATTATTTCTAGTTTAATTGAAGAAAATTTTTTAAACGAAGAACGTTTTGCTTATGCTTTTGTAAGTGGAAAATTTAATATAAAACGCTGGGGAAAAATTAAAATTAAAATAGAATTACGAAAACATAAGGTAGGCGATTACCTTATAACCAAAGCATTAAGTAATATTGATGATAAGGAGTATATTGAAACTTTAAAAAGACTAATCGAAAAAAAAATAAAATTAAGCTCTGAAAACAATAAACAAAAACTTAATTATAAATTAATTCAATACATGTTAAGCCGTGGTTATGAAAACGATTTTGTAAATGAAATTCTAAAACAGATGTAATTGATAAAAAAATAATTTTTTATAGAACTAGTATTTTTTCATTATTGGGTTAACTAAAAATACTGTTATTTACGGCATATATTCTTTTTTAGCTCAAAATATTGATTAAAGGTGTAGTTTAAATGAGTAAACTATAACACTTAAATATAATCACTTGTGTATATTGCAATAAATTATTCGAACTATGAAAAATTATTTAAAACATTCGGCCTTATTTTTTTGCTTATTATTAATATGTTCTTTTAGTGTTTATTCTCAAAACCCTGATCAGGCAAAGCAATTTTTTAATAAAACAAACATCGCTGTTTACAAATGTCAAAAAGAAATTTTAAGATTAAATACCACAAATTTTGATGAAGATTATCGAAGTATTTTAAAATTAGAAGTAGAGGCTTTTAATAATTTCAACGCCAAAAATTATGCCTCAGTCTTATTTTTTTCTAATGCCTGTCGAAAAAAATGTGTTGAACTTCTTTTAAAACTTAATATTACAAATACTACTTTTTTTGAAAATACTCCCGAAGAAATAGAAGCTCTTAAAACTGTTCCTGTTATTTTACCAGCATCAACAATTTCTCCCGAAGAATTAAAAACTATCTCTACAATAGATATTAAAGTACCGCAACAAACTTACTATTTAATAAAAAATTTAAACTAAAAATTAACGATGAAAAAAAATCTCCTATTTTTTTTATTATTTGTTTTTGTTTGTTGTAGAATACACGCTCAATATTGTCCAAGTATAAACGCGCAATATGGCACTGGGCCTTCTACCACCATTTGTCAAGGTAATTGTGCGGTACTTACTGCTTCTATTAACGATGTTCAACAAACAAATACTTACTCAGTTTATTCAATCCCTTATTCACCGCCTTATTCAATAACTGGTGCCGGCACAGGTGTTTCGGTTAATACAGATGATGTTTGGAGTCCTGTAATTAACTTACCTTTTCCGTTTTGTTATTTCGGCACAACTTACAATCAGTGTTTGGTTGGTTCAAATGGTGTAATTTCTTTTAACACAGCTAGTGCTGGTGGATATTGCCCTTGGTCGTTTTCTACCTCATGTCCAAATGCTGCTCTACCATTAAATTCTATTTTTGGAGTTTATCACGACATAGATCCTTCAATTTGTGGCAGTGTAACCTATACATTAGTTGGTACCTCTCCATGCCGTAGATTAGTAGTTAATTTTAATCAAGTATGTTATTTTAGTTGCTCAACTCTCAAAACTTCGCATCAAATGGTTTTATACGAAACCACAAATGCTATTGAAGTTTATGTATTAAACCGGCCGCTTTGTAGTAGTTGGAATAGCGGTAATGGTTTAATTGGAATTCAAAATGCAGCCGGATCAGTTGGATTTGCCCCTACTGGTAGAAATACCGGTCCCTGGACAGTAACTTCTTCCGAGGGATGGCGTTTCGAAC
>JAYVGH010000142.1:0-16486 GCA_043772435.1 Bacteroidota bacterium | reverse complement strand
TATCAAAGCGAGTAGCATTTAATAAATCTTCAATTAATATATTAATTCGTTTACTGTTTCTTTCAATTATATCTAAAAAATCATCCGGACTTTCGGTAGAATTTTTATCATTTAAAATATGTCTTAATTCAGCAAGGGAAAGATGTATATTAGTAAGTGGATTTTTTATTTCATGCGCAATAACGCGAGCTACTTTACCGGTTAAAATTTGTTTTTCCAGTAATTTATCTTTTTGCTCAATTAATTTTCTTTCAGTAATATCATGCAAAACAATTTGATATATTTTTTTATCAGGGTCAATAACTGATAGATTTAAAATACAATAACATTTTTTATTTTTTTCAGGAATTGTAAGTTCTATTTCTAACGACGTATTAGAATTTTTATCTGTTTCAAATATTGAAGGAAAAAAATAATCGGAAATGTTTTCGCCAATAAATTGGTCTTTACTTTGATATTCAAAAAGTTTTAAGGCAGACTTATTTAGGTCAATTACATTAAGCTCAAAGTCTACAAGGAAAACATACTCAACGGCATTTTCAAATAAATTTTTAAATTTATTTTCGCTTTCACTTAGTGATTTTAATACTTTTGATTTTTCAATAGAATATCTTATACTTCTATCAATATCTTCAGCAGTATATTTTCCTTTAACTAAATAATCAAACACACCTGATTTTAAAGCTTGTTGATCGATAGAAAATTCTTGTAAACCTGTCATTAAAATGCTTGGAGTAAAAGGATATTTTTCATTAACATACGACACAAGTTCTATACCTGTATGCACTCCTAAGCGATAATCCACAACCATAATATCTATTGGTTGTGTTTTTAATATTTCCTTTGCTTTGTTATAAGTATTAGCCCAAATTATAATTTTTTCAAACGAGGTACTTTTTAAACTATTATCTAAAAGATAATAATCATCTTCATCGTCTTCAACTACTAATATGCGTATAGGGTTGTTTTGGATCATAATTAAATAAAAGAAATATTAATAATTTCAAACCAATATTGTTTAAAAACTAGAATTGTTTTTTTAATTTCTTGATAAGAATAGGGTTTTGTGATATAACTGCTATCGCCTATTTCATAGGTATAGGAGATGTTATTAGGATTACTACTGGAACTATATATAGCTATGGATATATTTTTAAATAAAGAATTTGTTTTAATTTCTTTAAGGCATTCTCTACCATCTTTTTTAGGCATATTTAAATTCAATAAAATTAATTTAGGGACAACTATTTCTAAGTTACAATATTTTACTTTTTTATTCATGTAACCCATCAATTCAACTCCACCATTTACTTTTTTAATATTTTCGTTTAAATTTACAGATGTAAAAGTTTGCTTAATCATATATTGGTTATCAATGTCATCATCTTTAGTTAATATACAATAATTTTGCATACGTTTTTTTACACTCATATTAATTTATTTTAGGCAAGCCAATAATAAATGTTGTTCCTTTTCCTACTTCGCTTTCCGCTGTAATAAAACCTTCATGGTTTTCTACTATTCTTTTGCATATTGCTAAACCAATTCCGGTGCCTTCGTATTCTGAACGGCCGTGTAATCTTTGGAAAATAACAAATATTTGTCGTAGGTATTGCAACTCAAAACCAATTCCATTGTCTTTTACAAAGATACAATAATATTTTTTGTGTTTGTTGCTAAAATCTATAATCCAATCTGTCTTTTTTAATTCTTCAAGGCTAAAATATTTCGCAGTAATGTTAATTTCCGGTACAGATTTATCGTTAAACTTTAAAGCATTACTTATTAAGTTTTGAAATAATTGCCGTATTTGTGTATTGTTACCATTTATATTATCTAACGAGTTTATAGTTATAATTGCTTTTTTTACTGATAATGCAACATCTAAATCTTCAAGAATAGTTTTAAAAATAGAATTCAAATTTACGTTTTCGTTTGTATCTAATAAACGGGTAATGCGAGAATAATTTAATAAATCTCTAATTAGTATGCGCATTCGTAAAACAGAGGTGTTTAATCTTTTAAGGCAATCATTAACTTCATCGTCAGGATAGTTTATTAATTTTAATTGAATTTTTTCACTAAAAGAATTTATTTTTCTTAAAGGCTCTTCTAAATCATGAGAAGCTACGTAGGCAAATTGTTCCAACTCTTTATTAGAAATATTAAGCATGTTTACTTGCTGTTGTAAACGTTTTTCAGAAGCTATTAATTTTTGTTCGATTAAAAATTTTGAATTATGTTCGCGTTGTAAAGCGAGTAAAATACTTATTAATAATAAAATTGAAATTCCAGATGTTAACGCTATTATAAATATGGATAATTCTGATTTTGAAAATGTTTTTTCTCGCAATACAGAAAATCGTTTATATTCTGTTTTTTTTAATTGATTAATAGTTTTGCGGGTATTATCCATTATTAAATCGCCATTTATTAATATTTTTTTTAAAGAATCATTTTTAGCTTGCCCCGATTCAAAATATATTTTCCCAATTTTTAAGATATCCATTTTCATATTAATTTCTATCTTAAACAGCATTAGATTTTGTTGTTGTTCCTTTTCATTTTTTAAAATTTTATATAATGCCCGGTATTCTGAATTTACCTCATTTTTTGATTTGTCATACGTTTTTAAAAAAGAAGACTTATTTGTTATAAGGTAACCGCGCTGTTGATTTTCCTCATCTTTCATTATCGCATAAATTCTATCTATTCTTGAATTAAGACCATAAGCTTTATCCAAATAAGACAAGGATTTATAATTGCTGGTAATAGTATATAATGAAAGAATTATGGCTGATAAAATAATAATTATAGAAAACCCCGCAATTAAATAAAAATAATTTTTTTGTGAAATTCTTGATTTTAATTTAGACATAATGTTAATTTACTACTGCTAATAAATGTATTAATAATACTATTATATAGCAGTAATTGTGCCAAACAAATAGCAATAATTGTAGAAAATTTTCTACAAAAGTTAGATAATGTTATATAAAGGTGTGTGGCATTAAACTCGCTGTAATTAATTAACCTATACTATTCTAAGCAACTTATGGCGTCATCAAAATATAATTACAAAAGCGGTTCACTTTTTTTATTAGCAAATTTTTTTAAAGATAATTTGCGCACATTATATTGGGTAGAAAAACACTCTCTAAAGATTTTATCAAAATTCCAAAAATTAGCTACAACCAAATATTTAAAAGCGGGATTTAAAGGCCATTATGATGCTACTATAATTCACATAACACGTTTAGAAAAAATATTTTCATTACTAAATCAAAAAGCGCTTTTTAAAGAATGTTTTGTGATCGGAGATATTTTTAAAGAGTCTAAATTAATATTAACTCACACCGAAAAAAAATCGCTTATTCGAGAAGTGGAATTATTAAATACCATACAAAAAATATAACAGTATGAAATTATTAATTACAGTCGTTTGATACGCATTGCCAAAGCTTTAGGTGAAATAGATATTGCTATTATTTTAAATGAAACCTTATTAGAAGAAAATGAAGCTGAAGAAACTTTTGATGCTATAAAAGATGATACATTTAACGACATATTATTTAAAACGATTGAAACAGACTATGAACAATCTGAAGCGGCAGAATAACTATGGACTTAAAATCAGGATATCCATATTTTTTAATTAAGGATGGATTGTATCAAAATTTTGAGACCTTAAAATCTAATCATACTTGCGATATATTAATTCTTGGTGGAGGGATAAGCGGTGCGCTAATGGCTTACCAACTTATTAAAAATGGTATAAATTGCACAATTGTAGATAGAAGAATTATAGGACTTGGAAGTACAAGTGCCAGCACTTCATTATTACAATATGAAATTGATGTGCCTTTGCACCAACTTGAAAAACTTATTGGTAAAGATAATGCCGCAGAAGCTTATAGGTTATGCGGAGAATCAATAAATAAACTAAAAGACATTGCAGATGATATTGGCTACAGTGATTATAAATTTTGCGAAAGTCTTTACTTTTCCCATTCAAAAAATAAACATCAGTATTTAATAGATGAGTTTAATAGCAGAAAAAATGCAGGCTTTGATGTTGAATTATTGAACGAAGACGAAATCTTTTCTAAATTTGGATTACATGCTCATTCTGCAATTTTATCACAGCATGCTGCAAAAATAGATGCCTATTTATTTATGCATTTTCTTCATAAATATAATATTAAAAATGGCGCTAACGTTTTTGAAAATACAAACATTATAAAAATTAATGAAAGTAAATTTGGTGTAGAGTTAGTGTGTGAGAAGGGTTACATAATTAAGACAAAAAAAATTATTTACGCCACCGGTTATGAAACTGTTGAACAAATTAGTAAACCTCTTTTAAAGTTAACGTCTACTTACGCTACTGTATCTGAAAGAAATCATTTGTTACCTAAATTTTTTGAACATACACTATTATGGAATACGGATGATCCATATTTGTATATTAGAGAAGATGAGGGGAAAATAATTATTGGCGGCAGAGACGAAGATTTTTATAATCCTGAAAAAAGAGACCGGCTTTTAGAAAGCAAAACTAAAAAATTAGAAAATGATTTTAAAAAACTTTTCCCCGATGTAGAATTTAAGACTTTATTTTCTTGGACAGGCACTTTTGGATCAACAAAAGACGGCTTACCTTACATTGGCACTTACGGTAAAAACCCCAATAGTTATTTTGCTTTAGGCTTTGGAGGCAATGGCATAACATTTAGCGCGTTAGCAGCAGATATGATTACAAAGCAGATAAGAGGCGAAAGCAATAGTGTTCCAAAAATGTTCAGTTTTAATAGATAAAAAATATCACTCAAATTAATTTGTGTAAATATAAACGACTCAAAAATTACTTAGCTTATTGAATTAAATTGTAGCAGTACAAGAAATAGTTCTTATAAAAATTTTGAAAAAGTAGATACTTATAAAAACAAATAATTATGAAACCAATATGGACAGGTGCTATAGGCTTTGGACTGGTTAACATTCCGGTAAAGCTATATAGTGCAACAGAATCAAGCAATATAAATTTGGATATGCTCGACAAAAAAGACCACTCAAATATTAAATTTAAACGTGTAAGTGAAAAAACGGGAAAAGAAATTGAATGGGCGAATATAGTTAAAGGGTATAAATTACCGAATGATGAATATGTAATATTAACTGACAAAGACTTTGAAGCAGCTAGTCCAAAAAAAACAAAAACAATTGAGATAACCGATTTTGTAAAAGAAGAAGAAATTGAAAGTGTGTATTACGAAACACCTTATTATCTCGAACCTGAAAAATCTGGAACACGCGCATATGCTTTATTACGCGAAGCTTTAATTGAAACAGAAAAAGTAGGTATTGCATCTTTTGTTATGCGAAACAGAGAAGGGCTTGCAATTTTACGCGCAAATGAAAAAGTTATTATATTAAATCGTATTCGCTTTTTTGAAGAGATCAGAAAGCCTGAAGATCTTTTACTTCCTACCAAAACTGAGGTTAAAGCTAACGAACTAAAAATGGCAATTTCTTTAATTAATCAATTAACAGGTAAATTTAATATATCCCGTTATAAGGATACATACAGTGCCGATCTTATGAACTTAATAAAAGCAAAATCAAAAGGTAAATCTGTTAAAGCAACTAAATTAAAAGTGGTACATAGTAAAACCAATATAATGAACCAGTTAAAAGCTAGTTTAAGTAAACATAAAAAATCATCCTAATATGAGTTTGGAGGTTTATAATAAAAAGAGAAGTTTTAAAGATACACCTGAACCAACAGGCAAGCTTAAAAAATCTGAATCAAAATTAATTTTTGTTATACAACGACATAAGGCCTCGCACCTGCATTACGATTTTAGGTTAGAAATGTACGGTATACTTAAGAGTTGGGCAGTTCCTAAAGGCCCTTCGTTAAATCCAAAAGATAAACGCCTTGCTATGATGGTTGAAGACCACCCTTATAATTACAGAGATTTTGCGGGAGTAATTCCCGAAGGTAATTACGGTGCAGGAATAGTTGAAGTATGGGACACCGGTGCTTTATCAGACATTGATAATTCAGATACAAAAATGGCTGAAAAAAAATTAAAGGCAGGATTAAAGGCTGGCAATTTAAAATTTACGTTGTATGGAAAAAAATTAAAAGGCGAATTTGCTCTAGTAAAATTAAAGTCAAAGCAAGAAAATGCCTGGTTATTGATAAAGCATAAAGATAATTATTCGGTTGATGATGAGTATAATAGCGAAAATGAAACACCAAAAAATTCGCCCATAAATAAATGGTTAGAACAAAATAATAAAGTTTCAACCAAAAAAACCGAAAAAAAATCAATAGTAAAAACTGCAGTAAAAAAAAAACTAAAAATCGCTCTCCAAAAAAAAATATAAAACCTGATGTTACAACCAATGCAAAAAAAGTAAGTTATATTCCCGGTATTACCCATAAACTTGAAAATTACATTAAGCCCATGTTGGCTAAGGAAGTTAAAAATGCCTTTAGTGATAAAGATTGGATTTATGAAATTAAATGGGATGGTTACCGTGCCATTGCAGAAGTGAATAAAAAAAATATTTTATTGTATTCCAGAAATGGTAACACATTTAACAATTCATATTTATTGGTGGTCGAGGGGCTTCAAAAATTAAATATTAATGCGGTTTTAGATGGAGAAATTGTTGTAATGAATCATGATGGTAATCCGTCTTTCCAGTTATTGCAGCAATATGGTAACGATTCAAAGCATCCAATTTTATTTTATGTGTTTGATGTTTTAAAAATTAATGGAATTAATATGTTTGATTTACCATTACTTGAAAGAAAAAAATTACTTAAAAAATTATTACTAAAAAGTGATGTAATAAAATACTCTGATCATATTGAAGAACAAGGTGAAGAATTTTTTGACATTGCAAAAAAAAGAAATCTTGAAGGCATTATGGCAAAGAGAGCCGATTCGTTATACAATCCCGGTGTTAGAACACAAGATTGGTTAAAAATAAAAAATCATCACACGCAAGAAGCAATTATTGCCGGATTTACAGAACCTACAGGCTCAAGAAAATATTTTGGAGCTTTGGTTTTAGGAATAATAAACGGCAAAGATTTAAAATATGTGGGACATGCAGGTTCAGGATTTAATCATAAATCATTAAAAGAAATATACGAACTTTTAAAACCTTTAATTCAAAAACAATCTCCTTTTAAAGAAATTGTAAAAACCAACGCTCCTGTTACTTGGGTAAAACCACAATTGGTATGTGAAATAAAACATACTGAATTTACAAAAGGTGGCACTATGCGGCATCCTATATTTTTAAGAATTAGAGACGATAAAAAAGCAAACGACATTACTATGGATGTAACAAAGAAAATATCTCCAAAAAAAGTTGCAACAAAAGTCTCAGTTAAAAAAACTATCTTAAAAATTAACGAAGGAAGAACTCTTTTTTTTGGCAAAATAAATGTAAATGTTACCAACCTTTCAAAAATTTTTTGGACTAAGGAAAAAATAACAAAAGGGGATGTAATAAACTATTATCAAAGTATTAACAAATACATTATGCCTTATTTAATTGGCAGACCGCAATCACTATTGCGAACCCCCAATGGTATTAACAAACCAAGCTTCTATCATAAAGATGCGGGAGACGAAGCACCGGAGTGGGTTGAAAGTATTGAAGTTTATTCTAAATCAACTAAAAAGAATATTGAGTATATTTTGTGTAATAACAAAGCCACGTTAGCATACTTAAATAATTTAGGTTGTATAGAAATTAATCCATGGCATTCAACTATAAAGGCATTATCTAATCCTGATTATTTAGTAATAGATTTAGATCCTTCAGATAAAAATACATTTGAACACGTAATAGAAACTGCAAATGTTGTAAAACAAGTTTTAGATAGGGTAGGGGCAACTTGTTTTTGTAAAACATCGGGCGCCACAGGTTTGCATATTTATATTCCATTGCAAAAAAAGTATACGTACGATCAGGCTAAAAATTTTGCACATCTAATCTGTATCTTAACAAATGAACAATTGCCTGATATTACAAGTATGGAACGTAATTTAAAAAAACGCGGCGATACTAAAATATATTTGGATTATTTACAAAACCGAAGAGGGCAAACAATAGCTAGTGTGTATAGTTTAAGACCCAAAGAAGGTGTTACAGTTTCAACACCCTTATTTTGGAAAGAAGTAAAGAGCGGATTAACGCCTCTTGACTTTACCATTACTACTACTTTAAAAAGATTAAAAAAAATCGGCGATATATTTGCCGGTGTATTAGGTAAAGGAATAGATTTAAATAAATGTTTAAAAAACTTAGAATAATTAATGATGATTAATTCTTAATTGTGAATTAAAATAATCCTTTTTTTCTATTAAATCTAAATAACTATTGGCAAGCATTTTGTTTACTATTGCTTTATTCGCTTTAATATTAGCAAGATCTTCTTTTATTGTTTGCCATTTTTTTCTCAATATAAAATTTAATAATTTATCAATCGGCATATAAACACATAAAGATAGCGCTCCGATTAATTTCAATTTTAAATTGCTAGAAAGTTTTCTATAACTAACACCAAAACCGCCTTCTAAATAAGTTATATAATGCCAATATCCACTAGGCATAAATAAAGAATCACCAGGTTCTAAGATATACTCATTTGCTTCTACAAATTCTAAACCCGGGTATTTAATGTAATCAGGATTATCAATATCAATTAAAGAATAAGTATTAAAAGGAAGGCGATATAAAAAGTCGGAATATTTAGGCGAAATTAAAACTACTTTTTTTCTTCCATGAAATTGAGTTAACAAAACGTTACACATGTCAATATCTTGATGAATACGAACCTTAATTCCTTTACTTCCAAAAAACATGTAACCAATTTTGCCAAGCATGCTTTTAAACATATAAGGGCAGGGGAAATCTTTTCTTAAGCTTGGTTTTTGTTTAAACATATTAAATAAAAACATACGCAAAGTAGATGGTTCGTCTTTTACAATGGTTTCCATATAGTTGCTAAATTTCATTTTTAAATCGGGAGTTGTAAATGCTGAACAGGTGCTTTTTTTTATACTATTATCAAATATGTCTACATTAACATCACCACAATATTCTTTAAGATAGTTGATGGTCCATTTTTTTCCTGCGGCATAATGGTTGGCCAAACCTTTTATAAGAAGCGGTTTCTGGGGTTTGAAATATAGTTTATTAAAATCTTCTGAAGATATAAAATGAACACTGGCTATATTTTTATTAACTTTCATAATATAACATTTAATAAAGTTTACTTAAAAAGTCTTGCCAAAAAATTCATAAGATTTTTTCTCGTTTTTCTACACATTTTATAGTTTGAGAATATTTTTTCCCAGTTTTTGTCTCAAAATTCCACACTTTTAAATATTATTGTATGTATTGAGGTTTATTTGATGGCATTAAATTTTCCTTATGAATAGTAGATTTTAAATTATAAAAGAAATGAAACTTCATATAAAAAACATGGTTAGCATTAGTTGCAAGGTAGTTTTGCAAACAGAATTAGAAAAACTTGGTTTAACGGTTGTTAAAGTTGATTTGGGCGAAGTTGAGATTAAAGAGGAACCTTCTCAAAATCAATTAACACAACTTCGTACATCAATTTCTAAATTCGGATTTGAATTTATTAACGACAGAAAAAGTTTGTTAGTTGAAAAAATAAAAAATGCAATTATAGAATTAGTAAGGCATACGGATGAACCTTCTAAAATAAATCCATCAAATTACTTAAGCCAAAAATTAAAATGTAATTACACTTATTTGTCAAATACATTTTCAGAAGATTCTGGAACAACCATACAACAACATATTATTGATAATAAAATTGAACATGCAAAAGAATTATTAAGTTATGGCGAACTTAATATAACGGAAATTGCTTATAAATTAAATTACAGCAGTGTAGCTCACTTATCAAATCAATTTAAAAAAGTAACTGGTTTTAGTCCTACCCATTACAGAGACTCCCATCAGTATAGAGCAGCATGTTAATAATTTATAGAATAAAAAACGGTAATATTAATTTACCGTTTTTTTTGTGTAATGTCACAAAAATTTAATAAAAAAATCCTTACTAGTTTTTAGTGAGGATTTTAAATAAGATATTAACTGTAAAATTATTTTTTAGCTTCATTATCTTTTAAGGTTTTAACTTGATTGTGATGAAGTTGTATCGTTTGTTTTTGAGATTGAATTATATCGATTAAATTTTTATCTAATACTTCATCTTCATTTTGTAAAACCTCAGTGTAGGTTTCTAATGCTGCGTCTTCACCAAATTCACATGAACTTAAAATTTCTTTTCTATTTTTACCTGTTAACGCGGCTTTAATATCCATCCAAACTCTAAATAATTTACCTGAATTTTTTGTCCCTTCAGTAGCTTCGCCGCCAAGGTTTGTTACTTCTTTGCTTAATTCGGCTTTAAATTTTTTACTTGTATTTGCCATGTTAGTAAATAGCCTGATTAAGTCTTCGCCTTCAGTTTCTGAAATTGCTCTTTCGTAACCTTGTATACGGTCGTTGTTTATTTCTACTAAATTATTTAATTTAGAAATGATTTTTTCTGTTTGTTCTTTAGTTAATGTTTCCATATATTTTATTTTTTATATAAAATATATTATAAATTAATGCCACAATTATATTTAGTTTCATAACTGTAAATTATAAGTTTTATTAAACTCATTTACCCCAAAGTGGGGAATAATATACACTTTTTTTTAAAAATGGGTAATTATTGTTTTTTATATTGATATGATAATCAATGTATTAATAAAAATAAAAAATCAGGCACAGGATTTTACAATCTCTATTAAATAAAAACTAAAAAATTACAACATTATGGAAAATTCAGGAAAATTATTAGGAGCCTTATTATTAGGCGCGGCTTTGGGTGCTACTTTAGGTATATTATTAGCTCCGGATAAAGGAACCGAAACTCGTAAAAAATTATTTAACGGTGCTAAAGATTTAGCAGACGATTTTAAAGAAAAAGTTAAAGATGGCGCAAACAGCTTAAAAGAAATGAGTCACTTAGCTGAAGAAAAAGTTGATGATTTTGCTAAAAATGCAAAAACTAAAATGGACGGGCAATACAAGGCATACGCGGACAAAAAAACAGATTTAGCTTAAAATTTATACACGTAAAAGTTTATGCAAGAACAAACAAAAATAGAAGAAACATTAGAGAATATTAGAGACTATGTAGATACCAACATTGAGTTGGTAAAATTAAAAGGATCTGATAAATTAGCACACATAGGTTCTAATCTCATGTCACAAATACTAATTGTTTTTATAGTTATGCTTTCTGTTATAATATTAAGTTTTGCGTTATCCTTTTATTTGAATATTAAATTATTAAGTCAGTATTATGGATTTCTTGTTGTTGGAGGGGGTTATTTTGTTATTGCATTTCTTCTGTTATGTGTTCGGAAAAAATACATTGCAAAACCCTTCCGCAATAAGATTATTAAAGAATTATTTAAAAACAATAATTTATAACATTACCAGTTATGCCAGAAGGTATTATAATTACAAACCATACGGAGTTGCACCACCGCATAATGCATCTTAATTATTTAAGGGCTGAACAAGAACTCGCAGTAAAACGAAACATAAGAGAACTTATGTATTCTATACATCCCTCTATGATTTTTAAAAACATTGTAAATAAATTTTCAGATGATACTGAAAGCAAACAAAGTTTAAAAACCATGGGTTTAAATATTGGAAAAGACTTTTTAATTAATAAATTATTTGGAAAAGGCAACTCTATTAAAGGTTTTATATCAAGTTTGTTGGTAAGAAAAGCAACAGATTTTATAGCAAAAAAATATCCGCATTTTATAGAAAATGGCATATATAAAGTAGAAAATTTTGTAAGCAATTTTACTAAAAAAAGTGAAAAATAAATAAGTAAAAACAAATACTATGAAAAAAATAATAATATTAACAGCAGCATTAACACTAGGCGTAACCTTAACATCGTGCAAAAAAGATTATATTTGTAAATGCACAAAAACGTATACGGGAAACTCATCAACTACAACTACTGACGATGGACAATACACTTATAAAGAAACAAAACCAAAGGCTATAGAAAGATGTGATGCTAACGATAAAACCAGTTCTGATATATTTGGGAACTACGCAAGAAATTGTGACATTCAATAAAAAAAAACATATTTAAAATCAACTTAATACGTAGTAAAAACTTTAGTATTAAGTTGATTTTGTTTATATTGGGTTATTATTTTTAAGCATCAATTATTAAATTAAAAATGAAAGATAAAAAAGTTCTTATTATTGATGACGAAGCTGATATTAGATTTCTTCTTAAACGGGCCCTTTCGTCTTTAAATTATTCAGTTGCAGAAGCAGGAAATTTAAAAGATGGAATAGATGTTTTTACAAAAATAAATCCTGATATTGTTATTTTAGATGTAAACTTACCTGATGGTAGCGGATTATATTATGCGAGAAAATTTAAAAATGATAGTAATATTGTTATATTTATGAGTGCTGATAATGATAAATTAGTAACTGATTTTAAAGAACTTGGAGCTAGTGGTTTTTTAAAAAAACCATTTCTTGTAAATCAGTTATTAGACACAATTAAGCAAATACAATTAAATACATCCACTATTAATTAAAATTTTATGGCTAAAATCCTTATAGTTGACGATGATACAGATATTTGTCAATTACTTGATAGATTTCTCAAACGAAAAGGTTATGATACAAGTTACGTTACTAGTGGTAAAAAAGCGTTACTCTATTTAAAAGAAAACACAGTTGATATTGTGTTTTGTGATTTTAGATTACCTGATACTGATGGTAAAGAACTTTTAATAAGCATAAAGGAGTTGAATCAAAAAACTCAGGTGATAATTATTACTGGTTATTCTGACGTTAAAGTGGCAGTAGAAGTCATAAAAAACGGAGCATTTGATTATATAACCAAACCTCTGTTACCTGAAGAAGTTTTAATGCTTGTAGATAAAGCATTACTTCAAAAAAATGAAGCGGTAGATACAGCAAATGATACAAATGTTCTGGATAAAATAGAAGCTATTCCCAATAAAAAACACGTTGTTTCTGACTCTAAAAATTTGGTTATAGGTAAAAGCGCCGAAGCAGAAAAACTACACACTCAAATTAAATTAGTTGCACCCACAAATTATTCTGTAATTATTTATGGCGAAAGTGGAACTGGTAAAGAATCGGTTGCTTATAGTATTCATTCTCAAAGTAACCGTAAAGATAAACCCTTTGTTGCAGTAGACTGTGGATCTTTAACTAAAGAATTGGCAGGTAGCGAATTATTTGGGCACGAAAAAGGATCGTTTACAGGAGCCATGCAAACCAAAATTGGTCAATTTGAATTAGCTAACGGTGGTACAATTTTTTTAGACGAAATAGGGAATTTAACTTACGATATTCAAGTGTCTCTATTAAGAGTTATACAAGAACGAAAAATACGACGAATAGGTTCGCAAAAAGAAACAACTATAGATGTTAGAATAATTGTTGCCTCTAACGAAAAATTAAGTGAAGTTACCGCTAAAGGTAAATTTAGAGAGGATCTATATCACCGCTTTAACGAATTTTCTATAGACTTACCTGCTTTAAGAGAGAGAAATGATGACATAATGCTTTTTGCTAATTTTTTTCTTAAAAATGCCAACAAAGAATTAAATAAAAATATTGATGGGTTTGTGCCCGAAGTTGAAAAAATATTTTTAGAATATAACTGGCCGGGCAATTTAAGAGAGATGAATAATATAATTAAACGCGCGGCTTTATTAACAGATAAAAACATTATTACCGTTGAAACATTACCACAAGAAATTATTTTTCAATCTAAATTTGATTTAATTGAAGAAAAAAAAGAATTAGGAACAAGTTTTAAAGATATGCCTAATCTTAAGTCGGCAGCTTTACATGCAGAATATGAAAAAATTTTAGAAGTACTTCGTAAAGTAAATTTTAATAAATCAAAAGCAGCTATAATTCTTAACATAGATAGAAAAACGCTTTATAATAAAATGAGAATGTTTAATTTATTGGTTAATGGCTAAATAAACTTAATTATAAGTTGGCACAATATTTTATAATTATATATTATATTAACAATTAAAACCTATAATTATGTTACGATGGTCTATAATATTTTTAGTAGTTGCATTAATTGCAGCACTTTTTGGATTTACGAATATATCTTCCGGAGCTGCCAGCATTGCAAAAATTTTATTTTTTATCTTTTTAGTTTTATTTTGTATTGCTTTAATAGGCGGCGCTTATTTTGTTAAAAAGAAATAATTTTTTAATGTTTATTTTTAAAACGTTTTTTACATACAATGTAAAAACGTTTTTTTTATATTGACTTATTATTTTTTTTCTTTTATTTTTTTCTTAATACTATGTATTTCCTTCGCTTCCTCTATTGAATGAGATGTTTGCAAATCATTTTCTTTAATTGATAAGGCGGCTAATTTACCGTAATACTTTCTAAGTGTTATCAACTCGTCCTCCGTCATATCTTCTACATTAACTAATCGGTTACTTGCTAACTCATGCGCCGCCACCAATTCATTTAATTTTAATTGAATGGCCATCGCATCTTTATTTTGAGATTTTTGAATTAAAAAAACCATTAAAAATGTAATAATAGTTGTACCAGTATTTATTACTAGTTGCCATGTGTTAGAATAATTAAATATTGGCCCCGAAATTAACCAGATTATTATAACCGAAAATGCTATTAAAAATGCCGGGGTGCTACCGGTAAATTGTGTCACTTTTAATGCAATCTTTTCAAATACTGAATGACGGCTTTTTAATTTTTCTTTTTCCATTATTTTTTTAGTAAAAACTAGTCCCTAAAAAATTACACATTAATAATTATTAAATTTATTTTTTTGTTGGATAAATTGCTATCATTAATCGCTTTACTAAATCGCTTACCATACTTGTATTTATTTTAGATGTTGCAGTATTTTCAATAGTTTCTTCATCTTTAAAATATGTTTTTACAAATAATTTAATAAAAAGTATAAAATAGGAGATAATTAATGGTCCAAATACCAAACCAGGTAATCCAAAATACTTTAAACCTATTATTACCCCCAACACAGTTACTATAGGGTGTACATCCCCCACTTTTTTCGAAACAACCATTCTTATTAAATTATCTACTGTACCTACAACAATTCCGGAATAAAGCAGAATAAATACACCTTGCCATATATCTCCATCAATCAGTAAAAACAAAGCAACCGGAATCCAAATAATTGCAGTGCCTATTAAAGGAATTACAGAGGCAAAACCTGTTAATGTAGCTAATAAAGTTGCATCCGGTACTCCAACTATCCTATAGCCTATGTACATTATTATGCCTTGCGCTACACAAATTATCGGCACTCCTATTGCATTACTATACGTTTGATCAACTAATTCCTTTCCAAAAATTGAAAGAGTTGATTTTTTTACAGGGATGTAATATTCAATTTTTTCTTCTAACACGTTTTCATTTATTAGAAAAAAATATAAAAAGAAATACATCATTGATAAGCTTGCTAAAATATTTAACGAACTGTTTAAAACGCCACCAATATGTATTGAAATAAAAGATATTATTTTATCAACAAAATTTTTAGTTTCAATTTTAATTGGCAAACTATCAACCCTAGCAATTGCAGCATCAACATACTGTTTAAATTCTTCAGGGTTTTGTGAAAAAATATTGATTCGGTTATAAATCATTCCAATTATAATTCCTAAAGGAAGTACTACTATTACAAATGAAATCAATATTATTATCGTTGCAGAAAGTGGTTTATTTAACTTTCTCGTTAATTTATACATCAACTTTTTAAAAAGTATATAAAATATTAACGATCCTAAAAAAGCCGAAAAAAATTCATTTAAGCCACAAAAAAGAAATGCTCCTAAAAGAATAATGAAGAATCCGAACACGTATTTATTTATAGAGTTGTCTTGTTGCACAGTTTTTATTTACGACACTACCTTCAATTTTAATACCCGTGTAAATAGAATTAAAATTGAACTTAACAATATCTTTTTTTTGATAGTTTAATATTTCACACCCCACAATGGGGAATAAAGTAAACACTATTACATTCTGAGGAATGTGGGAATTAAATAAAATTTATTTTAATTAATTTTATTTTTTAAAGCAATCATATAACGGATATCACTGTAAGTAATATCGTTAGGCAAACTATTTTTAATGGGCGTAATTCCTAATGTTTGATTAAAATTATTAAGTGCTTCGTTTATTTTTTCTTGTTTTTGTTTGTCTACTAAATTATCAATATCAATTTCTCCTTTTGCAATGTAGTCGGTTAAATGCCCTTCAATAGTAGTTAATGCCATGTTACGTTGTTTGGCTATATCAAGTAGGGGA
>JAYVGH010000141.1:0-6498 GCA_043772435.1 Bacteroidota bacterium | reverse complement strand
CGTTACTAACAATAACATAAACAACGAAAAAGAAATTTTCAACACTAACGATTCTAATGCAACTAAACATACATATTTAACCACCGTTGTTGATACCTTAATGAATATAAATGAAGGTGAAGACATAACCTTTAAAGTGCATTTAGGAAAAAGCAAAGTGCCAATAGATACAACGCTACTTAATGCCATGGGCTTTAAAAATATTGGTGTAACACTAATTAATAATGATTATAACTACACTTATGGTGTAGAAAAAAAAATAAAAGCCATTGAAAAACAATATAAAAAAGTAATAGATGCCGGAATAAAAAGTGCCGTAGTATTAAGTTATAAAAAAAATACAATTATCGAAGATCAATCCAAAAATATTTCTGTTACAAATTTTGACGAATACATCCGGTTAGTAAAAAAATTAAATGATGCTAAAACTGACAGCTTACAAAATGGAAAACAAAAAAACAATATTACCAATCATACTGTATCAAACAATACAAATTACAGTGCTTCAAATACAACTAGTATTAGTGAAGACGACCTAATTGCCACAACTGATATTCAAAAATTGAATAACGATTTTTTAAAAGAATTTGGCGACCTTGAAATTAAAGACTTGGAATTTAAAGTACAAGTTGGCGTGTTTAAAAAAAGGAAATTCTACCACTTCCCAAAATTAAAAGGATTAGGAAAAGTGAGTAACGAGCGCTTAAATGATGGCAGCACCAGAATGACAATGGGTGGTGCCTATAAAACTTTAAGACAAGCCATACGTCATAATAAAAAAATTGTTAGTGCCGGACAAGGAGATGCCTTTGTTTCTGTTTATTATAAAGGTAAACGTATAGGGATTGAAAATTTACGAGAAAGAGGTATTTTGGTAAAACCAAAAGTTGTAACCGATTCTGTTTCAAAAACCCAACTAACTGTAAATACTTTAAATTTAAAAGATTATTCAAAAGATAAAATTAATAACAATACTAATCTATTACCTACTGTTGATAGCACAGTAGATGAAAATGCAATATTTGTTCCAAGAACCAACGTTCAAAAAAAAACTATGTTTTATGCCGAAAAGTATGGAAAAATATCTGCTGACGGATTAGTGTTTAAAGTACAAATTGCAGTTTTTAAATACAGAAGCTCTTATACATTTCCAAAATTACAGAAGTTGGGTAAAATAGAAACAGAAACTACAGAAGAGGGCGGAACTAGAATGTTGATTGGCGGCTCGTTTAAAACATTAAACGAAGCGTTTGAGTTTAATAAAAAAATTGTTTTGGCGGGGCAATCAGATGCTTTTGTATCTATTTACTTTCAGGGTAAGCGTATTTATATCGAAAATTTGGAACGTAAAGGTATATATACATCAAAATAGTGTTTTAAATTCATCGACTAAATCCAAACTTAGTACCACAAAAAAAAATACCAAAAAATATTTTTTATATTTAGTAATTTACGTTTCTTTGTTAAACTTTCTCTAATCCCTTTTATGAAACTATTTTTTAAATTTTTATTTCTACTTTTTATTTTTAATAGTTCATTTGCTCAATTAATGCCTTCGCCAGATGAAAACATTCCCTTTTTAGTAACATTTAGTAAAACATCCGACAAAACTTGGGGCGATGATGATAACATACAAATATACTTTTTTGCCATTCCTGAAAATATTAAAACACCATTTTATATCCGTATTTATGACGCCGATAACGGCGGAAAAAATGATGAAAACAGAAATGGTTTTAATTCTAAAACTAAATTTACATTATATGGTGGTAAAGGTGCGCACAGTAATGAGGCTGCTAAAGGGAAAGACCCTAAAGGCACTTACAATAGCGGTATAGTACTAAACACAAAAACCTTTGGCGACGATACACAATACGACGATAAATGGTTTAATTTTGGCCCTATAAACCCTACCGAAGGAGAGTTACAGCCTGAACTGGGTTACGTTTTTAAATTAGTGGTTGAAGGCGGAGAGGGAGATGATGGTAATTTATACAGATTAAGCCTTTCAACTCAAAAAGATGATAACGTAAAAGTTGAAGGTGGAAATATTTTTACTTATGAATATTGTTTTAGAACATCTGATAATGCCGGTACTGCCTGCCATTTATATCCCTTTGTAACAAAAGGTATAACCGCAGTTACTATAGATGTGTTTGATTACGATGATGAAGGTACGATACGAATTATTTCTGTTTCAAAAAAAGGTGAAAATACAAAATTAGAAAAGCAGGAAAATAGAGAAATTTCAAAACACACTATTATTGCCGATGAAATAAATACATCGTTGGATGTTCAATTTATTAAAAACAAAGCATCAAAAAACAATAATATAACTGTTTCAATCGCAAACCAATATGGCGAGTCATTAGCTTTTTATACTGTGCCAATAGGTGGTGTACCTAAGTATAAATATAAAATTAAAGTAACAAAATAATTTATACGCATCATTATTTCAATCCCTAAAAATAAAAATTTTGCATTTTTTTTTAATTCAAAATATATTGGATTGAAACACTTGTTTTTGTTAATTTGTACATTGGTTTCGTTTAAAACCATTTCACAAGTATATTCGTTTAAAAATTTTACTGAAGATGATGGGCTGTCTCAATCCTTTATCTATGAAATTTGTCAGGATAGCAGAGGTTTTTTAATAATAGCGACCGGCGATGGTTTATCTGCTTATGGCGGCTATAATTTTAAAACGTTTAAAGCATCCAGCGGATTAGCAGAAATTGGAATCTCAGCCTTATTTAAAGATACTAAAAATAAAATTTGGTTAGGGCATTTTGAAGGTGGCGTTAGTTACGTATTACCTTCTGGTAAGATAGATAAAGTAAATTTTAAAGAACCACTAAATGCTAGGCTCATTCAAATACTTGAAGTGAGTGAGAATAATTACGTTTTCTTAAAAAAAAATACAGGCATTGTTTTATTTAATTCAAGTACCGGTAAAGTAGAGAATATACAAGATGAAAATTTTGGAGAAACCACTGCCCTATTATTAAATAAAGACGAACTTTTATTTTTAAAACCCGACGGTGTTTACGCTATTAAAATTAAAAATTTATTAGCAAAAAATTACAAGCCTAATAAACTAATAAAACTAATCGAAGGCGTTTGCATGCAATATTCTGTGGCAAAAGATAAGCTACATGTAGTAGATAATAGTAAAGGATTATTAACCTTTAAAATGGGATCTGATTTTTTAGCTTTAGATACTTTTCAATTAAAACGTAATAACAATTCAACATTTACAAAAATTATTTCCGATAGATTTTCTAATATTTATGTAGCAACCACTGATGATGGTTTTTACAAAGTAAATGCAATCACAAAACTAATTTCAAATTATACTATAAAAAACGGATTAACATCAAATGCCATACAAACATTATTTATTGATAGAGAAGATAACTTATGGATTGGCACCTACGGCTTTGGCTTACAACAATTAAATAACGAAATGTACAGCTATAATTTTATAAAAGATAACGAGGGCATTCGTATTCCTATTAACGCAATAATAAAATTAAATAATAAAACCGCGGTAGCTACCTACAAAGGCATAGGCTTTATAAATGATGATAAGATTGATTTTATAAAAAATAATTTAGTGGAAAATAAAAATTTTAAAAATTTAATAGTACATAATAATCATTATTTTTTTTCCAATATCGACGGCGAATTTTTTAAAAGTGATACACTGTTTAATAAAATAGTTAAAATTCCATTATTTACAACCAATGAAAAGTTGGTTATAAATTCCTTAAGCTCCGACGAAAAAAACATTTTTGCCAGTACTTCTGCAGGCCTCTATATTATAAATCCTGAAAACTATAAATACGAAGTTTTAAATACCCAAAGCGGTTTAATGCATAACAATGTAAAATTTGTTTTTGCCGATTCTAAAAAACATTTATGGGTCGCCTCACAGGGTTCGCTAATATATTATGTTGATAATTATAAAGACATTAAAATATTTGATGACGTAAAAAGCTTAAAAAACTTCAATATTCAAACTATTTGCGAGGATAAAAATAAAAACATTTGGATTTCATCATTAGGTGATGGGGTATTTAAATTTAACGGTTTTAATTTTGAAGATTATAACTTAAAAGACGGTTTAAAATCTCTTTACAGTTATGCCATTGTATCCGATTTTAAAAATGGAATTTGGATAGCACATACAAATGCTATTTCTTATAAAAACAATAACAAGAAAAATTTTAACCGCATTGGTGGCAACTCCAACTTACTCCAATCTAATTTTATTGAAAACTCTGTTTTTTATGATAAAAAAGAAAACGAATTATTTTTTGGCACTACAGAAGGCATTTTAAAAATAAATACCACTAAACAAAGGTTTAACGAGGTTGAACCAAAAGTAAATATATTAAGCATATCCATTAATGGCAATAGAATTTTAAACATCAAGGATACTGTTTTAAACTATAACTCTTACGATTTTTCCTTCGATTTTATTGGCATTTGTTTGTCTGAACCACAAAATGTAAAATATAAATATAAACTTACTTTAGAGGGCGAACCGGATAATTGGGAAGTTATAACCAGCGAAACCAGAAAATTAATCTTCCCGAAATTAAAAAATGGTGATTACACATTTACACTTTATGGTGCAAACAATGATGGTTTATGGGCTTCTGAACCTGTGGTGTATAAATTTAAAATTGATAAGCCCTATTGGCAAAAATGGTGGTTTATTGTAGTAAGTGTTTTAGGAATAACATTAATAATATATTTAGGAATAAAAAGACGTACAAAAAAACTAATTCAAAATCAAAAGGAATTAGAAGCTAAAATTAATTTACAAACTATTGAAATTAGAACCGAGAAAGAACATATTTCTAAGATGAATGTTGAACTAAAAACCTTGCATGACGATTTAAGAGATAGTATAAATTATGCGAAAAATATACAAAGTAGTATAATTCCAAACTTAAAAAATCAATTAGGTACTGCTGATGTATTTGAATATTTTCAACCAAAAGATGTTGTTGGCGGTGATTTTTACGGCTATTATTCTTTACCTGATAATAATAAAATTTTATTTATAGCCGATTGCACGGGGCATGGTGTGCCTGGCGGATTTTTAACCGTTATTGCCAAAGCCCTATTAGATAAAATTGTAATTGAGATGAAAATTTACAATCCAAATGAAATTATTAGTAAACTTAACAACGAATTTAGATTATTTTTTAGTGGTAATGCAAGTGATCATAATGTAAGATATGAGGGACTAGTTATTACCTTATGCTATATAGACTATGTAACAAAAATTGTAAAAATTTGTGCTGCCGGAAATCCATTTTATTATTCAACCAATTTTAGTTCTATTATAAATTTTAAAGGCAGCAGAAGATCGGTTGGTTATGAAGAAAGTATGGGCGATTTAGAAATCCTAATAATTCCAATTGAAACTGACCTTAGACTTTATTTTTTTACCGACGGACTTCAAGATCAATTCGGAAGCATAAAATCAAAGCGTTTTTCATCTAAAAAAGTGGTAGAGGCTCTTGAACAATCCAAACATTTATCTGTAAAAAAACAAGGAGAAAATGTTTTAGAGGCTTGGAAATTATGGAAAGCTACTGCAGAACAGGTAGACGATGTATCCTTAATTATTTTAAACTTTAATTAAAACTTCCATTTTAAAAAAACAAGGCTTTAATATCAAAGGCTTTTGTGTAAAGTGCCGTCTTTTAATAATCAAACTTTTATGATTTTGAAAGTGTAAATTTCTACGTATACTAAAAGAGTATTACATATTGGGAATATTATGCCTCTTATTACATTAAAAACGGTTGGTAACAGTTTTGCAAATTAACTTGTATAACTATAAATAAAAATAATATGGAAAATACAAAACACGAAGAAGGAAAAGGCACAAAAATGATTGAAAATCAAACAGCTAAAATACCATCAGATGCCTTTTTGTTTACTGCAATGGGTTTTATGGCAGTTTCTTTATCATTAAAATTAGCAAAGCAAAACAAAACTTCGCTATTTATAGGACAGTGGGTTGCACCAATACTTCTATTTGGTATTTATAACAAATTGGTTAAACTACACGGCCACGATAAAGAAGACAAAGAAGAGGAATAATAGAATGTATTTACTATTACATTTTAGTTTTTATTGAGCAATTGTTGTTATTATTTACAATTAATATTATAAATTCGCTAAGGTTTGTTTTAATGTTACTTTATTGCCTTAAAATGGCGCTAGAATAATAAATATTAGGCAATGCAAGAATCGATGCCAAACTTGTTTGAGGCTATCTTATCCCTTGTGCAAATCAATTTTTAAGTTGTAAAAGCCTTAAAAAACAAATCTGATTCCAAATCTGACTCTATTTTAATCTTTTACTTTCAAAAACTGCAATAAAAAACAAGCCCTTGATTATCAAGAGCTTGCATGTAGCGGGACCGGGACTCGAACCCGGGACCTCAGGGTTATGAATCCTGTGCTCTAACC
>JAYVGH010000140.1:0-1543 GCA_043772435.1 Bacteroidota bacterium | reverse complement strand
GCAGTAGCAATTACTCGTTTAATTATATTGCCTTTAATACCAAACACAATTTTAAAAATAGCAGGTTTTGAATTAAGTAAAAATACTGCATTATTACTTCTATTTAGCTTATTAATGTTAGTTGCTGCATTTAAAATGATTATTGGAAAACACAAAGAGCCTAATAGTAACACTTTAAATAGCAATTTTTATTTAATTACTAACGGATTATTCGTGGGCTTTTTAACAGGACTTATTGGTGCTGGCGGCGGTTTTTTAATTGTGCCATCATTAATAAACAAAGCGGGCTTAAATATTAAAAAAGCAATTGGCACATCGCTTATAATTATTGGATTTAACTCTTCAATAGGCTTTGTAATAACTATAAACCATTTTTCTACTAACAAATGGCAAGTTTTAATAATGTTTTTAGGAATTGCATTTTTAGGAACAATTATCGGAACACAAATATCCAAACAAATTAGCAATCAAAAACTAAAACCATTATTTGGCTGGTTTATATTTTTTACGGCAATATATGTAATTATTAAAGAAATAAACATATAAATTTTATGACAGAAACACTCAAAAACCCTTGGCAATGGCCTGTTGCGGGCATTTTAATAAGCTTAACTGTACCTGTTATGCTAAATAAAAAATTTGGTGTAACTTTAGACCTACGAGATATTTGTGCAGCTTTCATACCAGTTAACATCTCATTTTTCAAATACAATTGAAAAAAAAAAACTTGGTATCTCTTTTTTGTTTAAGGTATTGCAATTGGTGGTTATTTTGCCACAAATTTTTTAAGTAACCATAACTAAATACAGTTAGCGCCAGCAACTCAAAACATATTAGCGAGTTATAGCTTTACTAATTATAATAAAATATTACCTGTATAAATACCTAGTTTAACTAACCTTTTAACTTAAAAGAGTTAGTGTTTATTGTATTTGGGGTATTTTTTGTAGGTTTTGGTATCCGCTATGCGGGCAGTTGCACCTTGGGGCATTTTATAATGGGTTTAGCAAATTTACAGTTACCATCGTTGGTGGCTACAATTTTTTTATAGTAGAAGTATATATCAACAAATTATTTTATTCCACTTATTTTTACATATCTAAAAAAATGAAAAACTTAAAATTTCTGATAGTAGGTATAGTTTTCGGCATTGTTTTCGTAAAAGCCGAAATTGTAAGTTGGTTTCGCATTCAAGAAATGTTTTTGCTGCATTCATATTTTATGTTTGGTGTAATAGCTACTGCAGTTATAGTAGCCGCACTTTCAATTTATGCTATCAAAAAACTAAAAATAAATGCTTTTAATAGCCAACCAATAACTTTGCAAGACAAAACTTTAAACAGCGTACAACCTATTGGTGGCTTAATTTTTGAATTAGGTTGGGCTTTAATAGTCACTAGCCCTGGGCTCCTGTTTGCACAAATAGGCAGTGGTTTTGGAATGGTAAATATTATACTTTTAAGTGCCATTGCCGGTATCTAAGATTATGGTTTAATTAAAGAAAAATTACAAAAATAATTTTAATATATGTATAACCCTAACA
>JAYVGH010000139.1:0-1609 GCA_043772435.1 Bacteroidota bacterium | reverse complement strand
CTCGGGTTCGGTGGGTTTTATGCCATTTTTTTTCATAAAAAACAAATGCGCCATTAACATATTTACGCCCTTATTATCACAATAGGTATCGGCCAAGGTTTGCCATTGCTGTTGTAAAACCTTCCTTAATTCTGCTTCTTCATTATTAATTCCTAAAAAGGTTTTTAATCTAAACTCGTTGGCGTATGGAGTTAGTAATAAGCGTAATGGGTAATTGTAATTGGGTATTTTAAGTTCTAAAAATCCAGCTTTACTGCGTAACACTGCTATGCCATTATCTAAATCTCCTTCGGCAATATGAGTATCGGGGAAACCCGAAAAAAATATACCACATTCGCGAGCTAATGGGTCGGGAGCTTCTATTCTATCTGGCGAATCGTGATTGCCAGCAATTGCAACTACCGCTCTTTTTCCGTTGTTGCTTAAACGTTTAAGTGTTTTGTAAAATAATTCAATTGCTTCGGTTGGTGGGTTAAAGGCATCAAACAAATCGCCAGCAATAAGTATAACGTCAACTTTTTGTGCGTTTGCAATTTGTATAATCTCTTCTAAAACTAGCTTTTGTTCTTCTAAGCGAGAAAATTTTTCGAGCCTTTTACCCAAATGCCAATCGGCGGTGTGTAGTATTTTCATAGGGTAAATCTATGCCAAAAAACGGCGGTTACTTGTTTAGTCAAAGGTAAGTTTCAAATTTTATATTAACTGCTTTATTATGTTAACAATGTAAATGAATTTTTAAATATTATTTATAAAAATATATTAATTTATGTAACATTATTATAGCATATTTGGTATAATTAAATTTAGAATATATTAAATATATAAATATGCCAAAATTCAAACTCATTTTTTTTAAACAAAAAGTATTAGTTTCTTTCATTTTTGCTTTATGGGCACTAAACAGCCTTGCAAAACCAGCATTTAGCAACCGTTCAATTTTGTTAAGTGGTAATTCGTTTTTAAATGTAAGTTTAAAAACACTCAATCCTAAAACAGAATTTAACAATAATTTTGTTAGTTATGATGTAGATCAGCTGCAGGTTTCGCGAAACACATTAAGTTTTGAACCAACCGCCTATGGCCAAAACATTACTATAACCAGTAACGTAAATTGGTCAGTTAGTGGCATACCATCGTGGTTAAATTTAAGTGCAACGGCAGGTTCGGGCAATCAAACTGTTACTTTTACAAGCCAAGCCAACAGTTCATCTGTAACTCGCAGTGCAACCATTACCATTACAGGCAGTGCTATTACGCAAACCATAAACGTTTCACAATTTGGTACAGCATCTTTAACCGTTGCCTTAACTTTAACTAATGTGCAAAAAGATATTTCTAACAAGCCATTGGGTATGAATATGAATTATTTGATGGATGGAACCATACTATCGGCAAATACGCCCGCACAAACAGCTGTTGCTTTAAAAAATATGGGAACTAAATTTTTACGATACCCAGGTGGAGAAAAATCGGATAATTTCTTTTGGTCTAGCGCACCTTGGACTAATGGTTCTAACCCAAAAACAACAAATTGTGTTTTCCCGTCTAATGATACACGTTTTGTAGATACAGATAATATAACTATAAAAAGTGCAGTTTTAGATTTTGA
>JAYVGH010000138.1:0-32145 GCA_043772435.1 Bacteroidota bacterium | reverse complement strand
AGATAACTCAGATGTTGTTAAATAGGGTTTTAATTGTAATATTCTCATACTACAAATATATTACTTTTTTGATTATCTTGTTAGCGGTTTAGTATTAATACAAATAGTTTTAATATTTGCGGCTCTCAAACGGCTACAATTGTGGCTAATAGCAGTGCAGGTAGTTACACCTGGAGCAATGGCGCAAATACAAGCAGTATTGTTGTTAGTTCGGGTGGTGTTTATACTGTTACGTCGGCTAATACGTGTTCAAGCGTTAGCCAAACAGCTACAGTTACAACGGGCACAGCGCCTGCTTTTACAATTACGCCTTCTACTGCTGTAATTTGTGCCGGGCAAACAGCGTCGCTTTCGGCGGGTGCAATATCATTAACGTATAGTTTAAGTTGGTCAGGTCCTGGTATTGTAGGCGCTTCTAATTTTAATAATGTTACCATTAATTTAGGTGGTACTTATACGTTAACAGCTACCGACGCGGTAACAGGTTGCTCATCAAATAGCCTTGTAACTGTTGTAAGTGGTGGCACCAACGCTTATTTTACTCCCGATGTTACTACCGGTAACCCGCCATTAAATGTAAACTTTAACAACCAAAGTACAGGTGCAAATACTTATAGTTGGACGTTGGGTAACGGCAGTAGCAACACCTCTACAAATACCACTACAACTTATAACAATGCCGGAACTTACATAGTAACATTATTTGCTAGTGCCAACGGGCAATGCGCCAGCCAATACACGGTTGAAATTATTGTAAAAGACGGTTTAGGATTAATACCTGAATTAGTTACCGCTAACGGCGATACTAAAAACGATTTTTTTGAAATTAAAGGTTTATACGAAAATTATCCAAAAAATAGATTAGACATATTTAATCGTTGGGGTGGCTTAGTGTATTCATCCGAACCTTACAAAAACGATTGGAATGGCATACCAAATGCTCCGGGCAAAACGGGTAGTAATAAATTACCTTCAGGTACTTATTATTTTATTTTACAGTTAAATGATGCTAATTTAACTGTGTATAAAGGCTATTTGCAGTTGGAGTATTAACAAATTGTAAAGTTTTTTATATTTTTATGAGTACTTTTACGTAATTTTTTATAATAAAATGCGTTTATAAAGTATCTGATTAAAAACTGTTTCATATTTATTTTCGTAATAACTTCGTTATCGTTTTTCTCACAACAAAACGATGGTTATGGGATAAACCTGCCTAAGTTTTACAAACAACGTTTACATTTTGGTTTTACAATTGCCGGTAACCAAACCGATTTTAGATTAAATACAAAGCCTATTTCACAATTTCCGGACACTGTTATTTATGAAAAAGGCGTTGCTACGCGTTACCAAATTAAAACCGTTTACACCCAACCTCAACCCGGCTTTGCTATTGGGATAGTATCTGATGCGCGTTTGCACGAGTATATTCGCATACGCTTTACCCCAAGCATTAGTTTTGCATCCCGAAAAATAGAATATACACTTAGCAATGCGGGATTGGATAGTTTTAAGGTTTATCAAAAATTAGTTGAATCTGCTTTTTTAATATTTCCATTAGAAGCAAAAATACAAAGTAAACGTTTAGGTAATTTTAGCGCATACATAATTGGCGGCGGCGGCTATCAGTTAGATTTGGCATCACGAAAAAAAGCTGCAGGTGTTTCTTCAGGTGGACCTAACCAATTAGACGAAAACATAAAATTAAAACGCGACGATTATTATTACAGCGCCGGATTGGGTACCGATTTTTATTTACAATATTTTAAACTCGGTTTAGAAGTTAAATTACAAATTGGTACACGCAATTTATTACGGCCAGAGAATAGTATTTTTAGCAACAGTATAGAAAAAATTCGATCGCGGATGGTCGTTTTTAGTATTACATTTGAAGGCTAACACTTATTGTAATGAGTTTTTGAAAAGGCGTTAAAAATCACTACCTTTATATAAATGTTTATTAAACATGAATTACAGAATATCATTTCAGGAAATGGAAAAGTTAGGCATGGAGAAGTTATCCAAACAACCCTTAACTACCCTCGAGGAAAAAAGGAAGCAGTTTCAGAACTTGAAAAAACAAAGTTCAGTAAAAACGAAGAAACAGAAATCTTAAAATTTTACATTGATACGCGTAGTTTTTGGTGTCAACAACTTGATGAATCTAAATATATTGGTGAAGGTGCCGAACAAAAAATTCACGAATTTTCAGATTCAAACTTTGTTATAAAAATTAACTCTAGTATTTTTTATGCCTTTTGGGAAGATTATTTAATTAATTTATTGATTCATAATTATTTCTTTCCGCATTTAGCGTATGAATTATTTGGTTTTATAACAATAAATCACACAGTTAATGCCGTTGTAAAACAACCCTTTGTAAAAGCTACTAAAACAACAAATTTAATTTATGTAAAAGAGTTTTTAAAGGAAAATGGGTTTTTAAATAAAAAAAATAACGATTATTTTTCACCTAGAGCTAGATATTATACTTGAAGATTTACATGATGAAAACGTTTTAACTAGCGATGGTGTTTTACAATTTATTGACACGGTTTTTTTTGTAACGAATAAGTTTTATAAAAAATAAAAAATTGAAGAATAATAATCTTCTCATATTATGCAAACAAAAATACAACTACAAGTTAGTCCGCAAACAGCTTTAAACGAACAACTTTTAAAAGAAGAGGTTCGCGAAATTCTTTTTTTAAGTGCTGAAAAAAATTTATTCATAAAAATTTTAAAACGTAGCATTGATGCGCGCGGTAGAAATATAAAAATTAATTTAACTGTTTTAGCATCAATTGACGAAGAACTAATTTCTGAAAAAATTGAGTTTAATTATTTAGATGTTTCACTTTCCAAAAAAACCTGTCACATCATAGGATCGGGTCCCGCCGGACTTTTTGCAGCATTACGTTGTTTAGAATTAGGAATAAAACCAATTATAATTGAACGGGGTAAAAATGTAAAAGACCGCCGAAGAGACTTGGCAAAAATAAATAAAGAACATATTGTTAACCCCGAAAGCAATTATTGTTTTGGCGAAGGAGGCGCTGGAACTTACAGTGATGGTAAATTGTATACCCGCTCTAACAAGCGCGGCGATATTGATAAAATTTTAAAAACATTTGTTTACCATGGCGCTACCGAAGAAATTATGGTGGACGCGCATCCGCATATTGGCACCAACAAATTACCTCAGCTAATTGAAAATATTAGAGAAACAATTTTAAAATTTGGGGGCGACATTTTATTTAATACAAAATTTATAGATTTTAAAATTGAAAAAGAAGTTGTTAGGTCTATAAAAATTATAAACGAATATAAAGAATTAGAAATTACCATTCAGCAATTAATAATAGCAACAGGGCATAGCGCACGTGATATTTATGAATTATTAAATGAGAAAAATATTTTAATTGAAGCTAAGTCTTTTGCTATAGGAGTAAGAGTAGAACATCCGCAATTACTCATTGATAGTATACAATACAGCTGCTCCAACCTACAAGACGTTATAGAGAAACGAAATTACTTACCCGCAGCCAGTTATAGTTTGGTTAACCAAGCAAAAGGTTACGGGGTATATTCGTTTTGCATGTGCCCGGGCGGCATTATTGCGCCTTGTGCCACACATCAGGAAGAAATAGTAACAAATGGTTGGAGCCCTAGCAAACGTAATAACCCTTATGCAAATAGCGGTATAGTTGTTGGTTTAGAATTAAAAAATTTTGAAGCTTATAAAAAACATGGTGCTTTGGCAGGATTAGAATTTCAAAAAGAAATGGAAAAAATTGCTTGGACGTATGGTGGTAAAACTCAAGCTGCTCCTGCACAGCGCTTACAGGATTTTGTAAATGGGAAAATAAGTAACGATTTACCAGAGTGTAGCTATCAGCCGGGATTAAAAAGTGTAGACATGCAACAGGTTTTAGGAAAATTAATTGGTCCACATTTAAAAGAAGGTTTTAAAGCTTTTGGAAATAAAATGCGAGGGTATTTAACCAACGATGCGGTTATTGTTGGTGTAGAATCCAGAACATCAACCCCTGTTCGTATTCCTCGTGATAAAGATTTACTGAGTCATCCTCAATTAAAAAATTTATTTCCATGCGGTGAGGGTGCCGGTTATGCAGGAGGAATTGTAAGTGCAGCAATGGATGGTGAGAGGTGTGCAGATGCTTTGAAATAAATTAAGGCGGCTGATTATAAAATTAAACTAACTACAAAATTACCGCATTTGGTTTAAACACGTTTCTATAAACATAGCTATCAAAAATATGTCGCCTGGCAAAACGCGCAAGGTTACCCGAGTTAATTAATTTGTTGTAGGTATTTACGTTTACACCAAAGTATTCGTATTTACTACCATCAGTAAACGTTATTTTTAATGTTTGCCCTTTGTATTGGTAATCATCAATGGCGGAGGTTGATGTAGTTAATTTATAATCTTCTTTTGTGTTGGCATGTGTTTCCGGCGAAATACTTACTAAAAAATGATATGCCTCAATAATAGTTTTACTTTTTAACTCAGCTTGTGCTTTTAATTCCTCATCAGTAAATTTATCAGGATGAAATTCTTTTACTAACCCTCTGTAAATAAGTTTTAATTCTGCCAGTTCGGTTTCTTTGGTAATATTAAATAATTTTCGGTATTCTGCTATACGTTTCATAAAGTAATTTTATAATCCCAACAACACCTCTTCAGGTAATTTACCACCAAATAAAATTCGACTTGGGTTCTCCAACATTTCTTTTACCTTCACTAAAAAACCAACGCTTTCTCGTCCGTCAATAATACGGTGGTCGTAACTTAAGGCCACATACATCATCGGGCGAATAATAACTTGTCCGTTAACCGCCATCGGGCGTTCAACTACATTATGCATTCCTAAAATAGCACTTTGCGGTGGGTTAATAATTGGTGTACTCATCATGCTGCCAAACACACCACCGTTTGTAATAGTAAATGTGCCGCCTTCCATATCCGGAATTGATAATTTACCATCGCGGGCTTTTAGTGCTAATTCTTTAATTCCTTTTTCAATTTCAGCAAGACTCATTAATTCTGCACTACGTAAAACAGGTACCATTAAACCTTTTGGTGCACTAACGGCAATGCCAATATCGCAGTATTTATTGTACACTAATTCCTCTCCATCAATCATTCCATTAACAGCAGGAAAATGATATAAAGCTTCGGTTACAGCTTTTGTAAAAAAGCTCATAAACCCAACATTAGTTCCGTAAACTTCTTTAAACTTGTCTTTGTAACGTGCACGTATGTCGTAAATAGCGCTCATGTCTATTTCGTTAAATGTTGTAAGCATGGCGGTTTCGTTTTTTACAGCTACTAAACGCTTAGCAATTGTTTTACGAAGTGAGGTCATTTTGGCTCGGTCTTTATCTCGACCGCCTTTCCAAGTATTGCTTAAAACTTGTTGCACGTTAGGTAGGCCGTTAGACAAAGCTGCTAGCACGTCTTGTTTAGTAATGCGCCCGTCTTTACCCGTACCATTTAAATTATTTGCCGCAATATTATTTTCAGACATTATTTTTGCTGCGGCAATGCTTGGTGTTCCAGTAGCATACGTTTTATTTTCGACGGTTGAACTTGTAGAAACCTCTTTTTTGGTTTCAACTTTAGTTTCTTCTTTTTTAGCACTAACAGTTTCGGACTTTGCATCTGTTTTAGTTTCAGACTTTGCACTAACGGTTTCCACCTTTGCTTCCGGTTTTACCGAAGTATCAATTTTTACCACTACCTGCCCTACTTTTACAGTATCGCCTTCGGCAGCCAATATTTCAATTTTACCACTTTCTTCCGCATTTAAAGTTAGTGTTGCCTTATCAGAATCTATTTCCGCTAATACTTCATCTTTTTCAACTACATCACCGGTGTTTTTTATCCATTTTGCAATTATTACTTCTGTAATTGATTCACCGGGACTTGGTACTTTTAATTCTACTATTGCCATATTATTATTTTGAAATGTTAAATTATAAATTTTTTATTTTACCAACACCTTAGTAAATATACTTGCCATTATTTCGTCATTCTCAGCATTATGGCGCTTACTAAAGCCTGTAGCCGGGCTTGCGGCTTCATCCCTACCAATGTACTTCAAGTTAAGTTTGCGCAAGTTATGATCTACAAAACGCCAAGCTCCCATATTTTCGCTTTCTTCCTGCACATACAAAAACTCTTTTGCATTTTTATATGTATCCAAAACACTTTGTAATTGTTTGTTAGGAAAAGGATATAATTGTTCCAAACGAATAAAGGCAATATCTGTTACACCTTCTTTTTCACGCTGTTCAATCAAATCGTAATAAATTTTACCGCTGCATAGTGCAATGCGTTTTACATCTTTTGCATGCGCGTTCGTGTCATCTAACACTTCTTTAAAATTTGACTTTGTAAAATCATCAACTGTTGAAACGCAGGTTGGGTAACGCAATAACTTTTTTGGCGTAAAACAAATCAATGGTTTTCTAAATTCGCGTTTTAACTGACGGCGCAATACATGAAACTGTTGTGCAGGCGTTGTGGTATTTACAATTTGCATATTGTTTTCGGCACACATTTGTAAAAAACGCTCTAATCGTGCGCTGCTATGCTCAGGGCCTTGGCCTTCGTAACCGTGTGGTAGTAATATAACTAGGCCATTCATACGACGCCATTTAAATTCGGATGACGATAAATATTGATCGATAATAATTTGAGCGCCATTAAAAAAATCGCCGAATTGTGCTTCCCATATTGTAAGGGCATTTGGTGCTGCGTAGGCATAACCGTACTCAAAACCTAACACACCATATTCTGAAAGTAAAGAATTATAAATTTCCAACTTACCGGTTGTACCAATATTGTTTAAAGGCGTGTATTCCTCTTCGCTATCTTCTACTTTTACAACTGCGTGGCGATGAGAGAATGTTCCACGTTCAACATCTTGTCCGCTAAAACGTACGTTGTGCCCCTCCTGCATTAAACTGGCGTAAGCTAACAACTCGCCCATTGCCCAGTCGTAAACATTGTTTGTAATCATATTTTGGCGGTCGGTAAATAGTTTTTCTATTTTATTAAAAAACTTTTTGTCTTTTGGGAGCTGACACGATTTTGTCGCTAATTCTAAAAATAATTTTGCATCAATAGCTGTATCTGGCGATTTATCGAAGGCGTCGGCTGTCGCCATTTTTATATTGTTCCAACTGCCTTGTAAAAACGAAGTCATTTTTGCTTTTTCGGTTTTCCGAGCTTCGTCTAAATTCTGTTCTAACTCATCTTTAAATAATTTTTCTGCTGCTTTAATTTCCTCATCGGTAAACGATTTTTCATCTACTAATTTTTTGGCATACATTTCTTTTGGGTTTGGATGCTTCGCAATTTCTTTATACAATAATGGTTGGGTGAAACGTGGCTCATCGCCCTCGTTATGTCCGTATTTACGGTAACATAAAATATCAATAAATACATCTTTGCCAAATGTTTGGCGGTAATCCATTGCTAATTTTGAAATTAAACACAATGCCTCAACATCATCGCCATTAACATGAAAAACCGGCGATAGCACCACTTTAGCTACGTCGGTACAATAAATAGATGAGCGCGCATCGATAAAATTTGTTGTAAAACTTACCTGATTATTAATGATGAAATGTACGGTACCACCAATTTTGTAGCCATCTAACTGACTCATTTGCAACACTTCGTAAACAATACCCTGTGCAGCAATAGCACCGTCGCCATGAACTGCAATTGCACATGCCTTTTTATTATCTCCTTTATGACGAATATCAATTTTAGCGCGAGTTATACCGCCTACTACAGGAGCAACGGTTTCTAAATGAGATGGATTTGGGGTTAATGAAATATGTACTTGTTTACCAGAATCGCTGGTAATATCACTACTGTAGCCCATGTGGTATTTTACATCGCCGTCAAACACACTGTCTTCGCTAGGGCGCCCTTCAAATTCTGTAAAAATGTCCTTGGTGGGTTTATTCATTATGTTAGCCAACACGTTTAAACGCCCGCGATGTGCCATTCCTATTACATAATCTTCGACCCCTAATTTTACACCATGTTCCATTAATGTGTCTAAGGCTGGTAAAAACGATTCGCCACCCTCTAGCGAGAAACGTTTTTGTCCCACAAATTTGGTAGCTAAAAAGTTTTCGAAGGTATATCCTTCTATTAATTTATTTAAAATAACTTTTTTTTCATCTTTAGAAAAGGTAGGAATATTTTTTGATTTTTCAATACGATCTTGCAACCATTTTGTTTCTTCGGGATTGCGTAAAAAAGCGTATTCAACACCAATACTAGCGCAATAAGTAGTTTCTAAATGAGCAACAATATCTTTTAATTTTGCTGCACCAATTCCTAATTGAATTCCTGCCTGAAAAACAGTTTCTAAATCTTTATCAGATAAGTCAAAATTTTCTAAAGCTAAAGTTGGCGTGTAGGTGCGGCGTTGGCGAACAGGGTTGGTACGTGTAAATAAATGTCCGCGCGAACGGTAGCCGTTTATTAAATTAATAACTTTAAATTCTTTAGTAACGTTTTCGGGAATAGCACCGTTAGATGTTGATGAATAATCAGTTTGCGCAAATTCAAAGCCTTTAAAAAAATCTTGCCAGCTTTTATCTACCGAATTATTATCGGTTACATATTGCGAAAAAAGTTGCTCAATAGCATTTACATCGCTAGTGCCTAAGTATGAAAATTTATCCATTTTTATGTTTAAAGATAGAATGTAAATTTAATAAAATAATATTCATTCATCTACAAAAAACAGCCCTTAGTAATGGTTTTTTATTTAACTAAGTGTAGTAATAAGTAATTAGTCGTTTTTATTGTTTTGATATGCTTATTTATAGTAATTTTGTTCTCGTTTTAAACCAAACCCCTAATGGGAAATCATCATAACGAAGGTCTAAATAAAATTACTTTAGGCGGATTAATTGTAACACTTGGCATTATTTATGGCGACATTGGTACTTCGCCACTTTACGTTTTAAAAGAAATTGTGGGTAACGAACCCATAGATGCTGATTTGGTAAAGGGGGCAATCTCTGCTATTTTTTGGACTTTAACGTTACAAACAACTTTTAAATATGTTATTTTAACATTAAGAGCCGATAACAAAGGCGAAGGTGGAATTTTTTCACTTTATACTTTAGTAAAACGTTGCAAATTTAAGTGGCTGTTAGTACCAGCTGTTATTGGTGGTTGCGCTTTATTAGCCGATGGTATAATTACACCACCTATTTCAGTAGCTTCGGCAGTTGAGGGTTTGCGAATGATATATCCCCAAATACATACTGTACCAATTGTAATTGGAATTTTAGTTGGATTATTTGCCATACAACGCTTTGGAACAAAATTTGTAGGCAGAGCCTTTGGACCAATGATGTTTATTTGGTTTGGAATGCTTGGTATTTTAGGTATTGGCAATATGATTTTAGATTGGAACATTATTAGCGCTTTAAACCCTTATTACACCTATAAATTATTAAGTACACACCACGAAGGAATTTTAATTTTAGGCGCTGTTTTTTTATGTACAACTGGTGCCGAAGCCTTGTATAGCGACCTTGGGCATTGCGGTAAAAAAAATATTCGCATAAGTTGGATTTTTGTAAAAACCATGTTGGTGCTAAATTATTTTGGACAAGGTGCCTGGCTAATAGCTCACGAAGGAAAAACACTTACCGAATTAGGCGGACAATATGGCAATCCTTTCTTTTTAATTATGCCCCAAGGTTTTTTAATTGTGGGTATTATTATTGCCACAGTTGCAGCTGTTATTGCCTCACAGGCATTAATATCGGGCTCTTTTACTTTAATAAACGAAGCTATACGTTTAAATTTATGGCCTAAAGTACGTGTAAAATATCCCAGCGAATTAAAAGGGCAACTATATATTCCCTCTATTAACACTTTATTATTAGCTGGTTGTATTGGAGTGGTGCTATACTTTAAAGAGTCTAGCAACATGAGTGCGGCTTATGGTTTGGCCATTGTATTGTGTATGTTAATGACTACTATTTTACTAAATTTTTATTTACATTTAAAACGCTATAACCGTGTTTTTATAGTGTTTATTATTACTGTTTATGCCATAGTAGAATTATCATTTTTTTATGCTAACCTTAATAAATTTTCGCACGGAGGTTGGATTACGTTATTAATTGCCGGCTCTTTAATGTTAGTAATGACAATTTGGTTTTTAGCTAAAAAAATTAGGCAACGTTATGTTGATGTTGTAAAATTAGACGATTATCAACAGTTTTTAATTGATTTAAGTCGCGATGAAACCATACCTAAATACGCGACTCATTTGGTGTACTTAACATCGGTAAATGATAACCGTTTAATTGAACAAAAAATTATACACTCTATTTTACAACGCCGACCAAAAAAAGCGGATATTTATTGGTTTGTTCATGTAGATGTAGTTGACGAACCTTACCGAATGGAATACAAAGTTAATCACATTGCCGAAGATGATATTATACGTGTAGATTTTAAATTAGGATTTAGAGTAGCGCCAAAAATAAATTTAATGTTTAGAAGAGTTGTTGAAGATTTGGTTGAAAATAAAGAAGTAGATATTACCAGCCGGTACGAATCGTTGCAACGTAATAACATTAGTGGCGATTTTAAATTTGTTGTTGTTGAAAAATATTTAAGTTACGATAACGATTTGCCGTTTTTTGAAAAAATTATTTTAGAAGCTTACTCTATTTTAAAACGCATGAGTTTAACGGAGGCTAAAGCTTTTGGGTTGGATAATAGTTCGGTAAAAGTTGAAAAATTTCCGATGATATTTAAAACACCGAAAACTATAAATAATTTAAAGAGGATTTTTTAATAAATTATCTTAATTTTTTTACAGATTGCTCTGATTTTCGCAGATATTTTTTGTATCCTTAATTAAAAAATATGTCATTTCGAGTAGCCATCAGTTATGTTTTATGGGCGTATCGAGAAGTGTTTTTATAAATAGGTCGCGATACGGCGCCACAAAATCACTCATAAGCACCAAATCGACCTAACAACACCAAGAGAAAATGCCAAACTACAACTGCATAGCAATTATAGGCACTACAGCTAGTGGTAAAACAAAATTAACATGTAATTTATCGTATCATTTAAATGGAGAAGTTATTAGTGCTGATTCGCGCCAAGTATATAAATATTTAAATATTGGTACAGGAAAGGATTTAAATGAATATGTTGTTAACTCTCAAAAAATAAATTACCATTTAATAGATATTGCGGAGCCAGATGAGCAATTTTTTTTACACCAATTTTGCCAACAATTAAATTTTGCATTTAATTTAATTCAATTAAAAAATAAATTACCAATAATTTGTGGCGGAACAGGATTATACATTGACGCCTTGCATAAAGACTTTTCGTTTACTCAGATAAAAGAAAATGAACCTTTGCGAAAGTTATTAGAGCACAAAACAAAAGAAGAATTAAGAGCACAAATTCAATTATTTCCAAACGAATTGGTGGGACATGTAGATTTAAACTCAAAACAACGTTTAATACGCGGTGTAGAAGTTGCCGATTATTTACTAAAAAATAATATTTCACCACAAAAAACTAAATTGCCTTACAAGCCTTTGTACATTGGCATTAAAACAAATGTTGAAGAGCGTAAACAGCTAATTACACAGCGCCTTTTATACAGACTTGATAATGGTTTAATTGAAGAAGTTGAACAACTTTTACAAAAAGGTATCACTTACCAACGTTTACAATTTTTAGGCTTGGAATACAAATTTGTATCGCTTTATTTGTTAGGCGACTTGACTAAAACGCAATTAACCGAACAACTACAAACCGCTATTTTTCAATTTGCCAAACGCCAACAAACCTGGTTTAACAAACTAGAAAAAGAGGGAATTAAAATACATTGGGTTGAGAAGGATTATAACTTGGAAGAAGTTATTGAATTGATTTCTGAGAAAATGGAAGGCTGATGACGCAGGTTTTTTATGATTTAATGGATAAAAATCATAGATTATCATATTAATCTGTGTTATCTGCGTTCTATAAAAACTTCTTCCTATTAAACCTCAACGCTTTTAGCATCCAATTTGGCAAAGGCTTTTCGGCAGGACGTTTGGTTAAATCTAAATACCAATTTAATTTTTTTAGAATAGGCATTTTTTTAGTTTCCACAAATTCTATCAAAGTGCCATCAGGATCTTCAATATATGTAAAATGCCCTGCGGCTTCACCCATTTCAAATCCCGCGCCACCATCAACTGTAAAAGGATGTCCTAACGCTTCGCAATTTTGCTGTAATGCTTTCATATTTTTTATATCAAAGCATAAATGTATAAAGCCTAAATCGCCCCAAAAACGATTTTCAAAAATTTTTCGTGGCGTATAATTTTTTGCTTCTATCAATTCAATATAACTATTACCAAATAAATTACTAAAAGGTCCGACACGTTTTTGGTTGTGGGTTAAAATCACACGTTTGCAAGTAACACTGCCACCGGGCAAAACACCAATATCTGCAAAACTATTTTCAGACTGATAAAGCACTTTATCGTACCCTAAAATTTTATTATAAAAGTTAATAGAGGTTTCTAAATTACTTACGCCGATTATCATTCCAATTGGGCCGCCCGTAGTTTTTAAACCTTTACCAAACCAAACGTCGTCTTCAATAATTTCAAAAAAATTACCAAAAGCATCTTCAATAAAAAAATGTTTTTTACCAATTGGATTTGTAGAAATTTCGCCTAACAGTTTTACATTTTGTAATTTTAAATAATTAAAAGTTTCTGTAATATTTTCACTTTTTATTTTGGCACAAAACAAACCTAAGTCACCTAACTGTGTCTTAAATGCTGGTGCTTGCGGAGTTCGGCTTGTATATTGCCAAATTTCGAAACCGCCACCACCTTTTAAATTAATAGCTAAAATAGCGTGGCGTTTATGGGGTTTACCGCCTGTGTAGGGTAACATTAAATTGGCTTCGGCGGCTTCTTCAAAAACAGGAATATCCATTCCAAAGTGTTTGTTATACCATTTAAAACCCTCATTAACATTGGCAACACCAATACCTACTTGTTGTATTCCGGAAATTATGTAAGTCATATAATTAAAAAATTAATTTATAATAATCCATATTGTTTAAAATGATGCGCGAAATGTTTGCCATGCATTGTTGTCCATTCGTCTATTGTTAATTCATTCATTCGCATATGAATAGAAGTTGCTTTAGGGTTTTGGTTTTTATATTCATAAAAATATTCTATCTCATTTTTTAATTCCTGTTTGGCAATTTCAAAGGTTGTAAATTTTAAATCCGGCAAATCATCGGTCATTAACGGATTTTTTATACCTTGTGGTACTTGAGCATCTGTATAAATTAAAGTTGCTTTTACTTTATCTGCTACCTCTTGATTGCCATTAAACACAATTTGTTTTTTGCCAGTAGATAAATGTAACGACATTATTAAATGTTCTAAAACGTGCTGTGGCGTAAGCCTTCCAAATAATGGTGTATAGCCTTCTTTAAACTTATCTATAAAGCTAAATAAGGTTTCTTTATCGTGTATGTTTATCATGTTTTTTATTTTATAGTATTTATATTTTGTTTTATCGACTTTTCAATAGCTACATATTCCTCTTCTTTTTTTCCAATGTAAATAAACGCACAAATAATAATTTTATTTACAGAATGTAAATATTCGTAAAAATTAACTTTATTTAAACGGTATGCTTCACGCATTCTGCGTTTTAATAAATTTCTATCGTGAGCTTTTTTAAACTGTCGCTTTGGCACTACAAACATGGCTTGTGCAGGATATTGTAATTTTGTATTTACTTCTACATACATAAATTTAAGCGGATAGGCATAGTTAGATTTTCCTTTATCAAAAAGTAAATCTATTTGTTTTTTACTACAAAGGCGCTCTTGTTTATTAAAGGTTTGTTTCACTATTTGTTTTAAAGGAGTTGATTAAAATTTATCTATTTTAGTTCCATAATAAAATATAAACATAAACTTTAAACAACTTCAAATATAATTCTTTACTTTTATGCAATAAATAAAAATAAATTATGGGAAAAGGCGATAAAAAAACAAAACGTGGAAAGATTCACATTGGCAGTACTGGCGTAACTCGCCCTAAAAAAAAGGCAGCCGCTAAAAAAACTGCTGCTAATAAAGCAAAAGTTGAAAAAGACACTTCGAGTAGCGCAGTAATCCCAAAAAAGGCAGCCCCTAAAAAAGCAGCTAAGAAAGCAGAATAATTTTTTCATGTAGAAATACACTTACGGAGGCTTCTCAAAAACAGATGCCTCCTTTGTTTTTAAAGATAATGAACGTTAATATTAACGATTTTAATAAAAAAGCACAGGCTTTAAAAAAAGAAAACGAGAATTTTTACCGTCGTTTAAAATTAAAATCGCCAAAAAATTTAGACAATTTATTTCATGCGGCTCACGATTCCGCTTTTGAAAAAATAGATTGTTTAGCATGTGCCAATTGTTGTAAAACAACATCGCCCATTTTTTACCAACGTGATATTGAGCGCGCCGCTAAAGCCTTAAAGCAAAAACCCGGCGAATTTATAGATAACTACCTACGTATTGATGAAGACAAAGATTACGTTTTAAAACAAGCTCCTTGTTCGTTTTTAAGTTCAACTAATTATTGCGATATTTATAACGACAGACCCGCGGCTTGCCGAGAATACCCACACACTAATCGCAAAAAAATGCAACAGCTACTCACATTAACTTTTAAAAATACTTTGGTGTGTCCGGCTGTGCTTACAATTACTGAAGAAGTAAAATCTGTAATTGGAAAATAAATTATGTTGTAAAAATGACACAGAATATATTATTTATAATTATTTCTTAATCTGAGAATCTGTGGCAAATATTTTTTATATTTAACTAAAACTTATAATCTATGCAAAATTTAAAATTCCCTCTGCAGTTTCAATTTAAAATTACAACCCTTTCTAACGACTTTGTTGCTCTCGATTCGTCAGGTGCTACTGTGGCTTATGTAAAACAAAAAATGTTTAAACTAGTAGACGAGATTGGCGTGTTTAGCGACGAGTTAAAAGTTACCAAATTGTTTAGTATTAATGCTAATAAATGGGTTGATTTTTCGGCCACGTATACGTTTACAAACGACAGAGGGCAGGAGATTGGCAGAATAGCTCGCAAAGGGTGGAAATCCATTTGGAAATCGCGTTATGAAATTTACGACGACAAACAAAAACAAGATTTATTAATACAAGAAGAAAATGCATGGGTAAAAGTAGGAGATGCTTTTTTAAGCGAAATACCAATTTTAGGAATTTTAACCGGCTACTTATTTAACCCAGCTTACATAGTTACTCGTCCAAATGGTACACAAGTTGTTCGTCTTAAAAAAGAACCTTCGTTTTTTGGCAGAAAATTTACAGTTACTAAACTTAACGAATTTGAAACTGGCGAAGAAGCCCGCATTGTATTAGGTTTAATGATGATGATTTTATTGGAGAGAAGAAGAGGGTAATGGCTATTGAGGTTTTTGCAATTTACTAGGTGAGACCTTAAATATTCCATTTGTTGTTTCTATTATAGCAAATCCATCTCTTGATGCAATAATATTTCCTATTGCAGATTTACCTCCACTATATATATCCGCTTTAACTTTTTCTCCAATTTTGAAATCTTTTAAATCTTTTTTTGTAGAATAAAAATATGTTTTATTAATTTTTACAATTTGGTTTTCTTCGGTTGAAGAGACAGGTTTCAAATTTACTTCGTCATTTTTTATATTAACAATTTTATACTTCACAAATTCCAATTTATCAAATCCTTCAAAATCGTAATTAAAATAAACAATATCATTTGTGATAAAAGTACCAGCCTCACTTACAAAAAATAATTTTTCACCGGCAATCCCGATGAGATTTTTAAAGTCTGTTGATATAATAGCACTACTTATTTCATCAGATTTTAAAACTTCCGCACTTACAATTACTTTATTTATAAATACTATAGGAAACAAAATGTATTTTTTGTTTATGTCTATTGCAAAGTTCGCATAGCATTCATTTTTCTGTAAAGGTCTGTTCTTAAACAAATCTTTTTTTGCATCTAATATGGTTACCTCATTATCCAAGGCAATACCAAAAACAAAAACCGATTTGGCATTTCCTCTAGCAATATCTACATACCTGTCATTAATATTTAAAAGCGGGCCGCTGCTTACAGTTCCATTATGTGATACAATACAAGAACTAAAAAATACTACTACAATTGTTATACAAGAAACTTTAAATAACGCATGTTAAAAATCTTTTGTATAAATGTACACTTTTTTATTGCTAATTTTAATGTCGAAATTATGCCCATTCTAAATTCTATAGCAAGTTGGTTAATGAAAAAGCGCATGCACCAAATTGAGCTATTTATAAAATATCCTGTTGATGTACAAAGCGAGTGGTTGTTGAATTTAGTTAAAGATGCAAAAAATACTGAGTATGGTAAAACACATAATTTTTCTTCTATAAAAAACTATACTCAGTTTAAAAATCAAGTCCCATTAAACGATTACGAAACCTTAAAACCCTTTATTGAACGTACACGCCGGGGCGAACAAAATTTACTTTGGCACAGCGATATTAAATGGTTTGCCAAAAGCAGTGGCACCACGGATAAAAGTAAATTTTTACCCGTAAGCGAAGAAAGTTTGGAAGGCTGCCACTATAACGCGGGCAAGGATATGATAACACTGCATTGTTATAATAATCCGCAAACGCATTTATTTACCGGAAAAAACTTAGCGCTTGGTGGCAGCTTTAAAGAAGATGTTTTTGGTAAACACGTATCCTATCATGGCGATGTAAGTGCCATTATTATTCAAAATTTACCTATGTGGGCCGATTTTTTTAGAGCCCCCGACATTAGTATTGCACTTATGGATGAATGGGAAAGTAAGTTAGAGAAAATGGCGCTAAGTATGATGGATGAAAATGTAGTGAGTTTGGCCGGTGTGCCTAGTTGGATGATGGTACTTTTAAAACGAATTCTAGAAAAAAAGAATGTAAAATCTATAAAAGAAGTTTGGCCCAATTTAGAAGTGTATTTTCATGGAGGCGTAAGCTTTACGCCCTATAAGGAACAGTTTACAAAATTATTTAATAACGATAAAGTTAATTATTTACAGCTTTATAGTGCTAGCGAAGGTTTTTTTGGCATACAAGATCAGCTAAAAAGCGATGAACTTTTATTGATGTTGGATTATGGTATTTTTTACGAATTTATAGAATTGAGTGACTGGTCAGTCGGTAATAACAACCACATACTAAATTTAGAGGATGTGAAAATAAATACGGATTATGCCATTATAATTACTACCAACGCAGGGCTTTGGCGTTATCAATTAGGAGACGTTATCCAGTTTACCTCAACAAATCCTTATCGTTTTAAAATTAGTGGGCGTACTAAACAACACATAAATGTTTTTGGTGAAGAATTAATGGTTTATAATGCCGAAACCGCCATTGCCATTGCCTGCGAAAAAACACATGCTTTGGTTAAAGATTATACGGTAGGTCCCATTTTTATGGAGAATAATAGTGGGGCACACCAATGGTTAATTGAGTTTGAAACAGAGCCAAACAATTTTGATTTTTTTATTGCCACTCTTGACGAAAATTTAAAAAAACAAAACAGCGATTACGAGGCCAAACGCTATAATAATTTTGTTTTACATTTACCCCATGTTAAAAAAATGCCTGTAGGTACTTTTTATAATTGGTTAAAAGCTAACAATAAATTGGGCGGACAATATAAAGTGCCGCGCTTAAGTAACGACAGAAAAATTGTGGAGGAGATTTTAAAAGCCATAATCTAATAGAAATGTCAATTCGAGTAGAAAATTTTGTCTCTTTAAATTTTCTACTCGAGATGTCTTTAATAAAAAACTTCTCGATACGCCCATATTTTCGCTACTCGAAGTGACAAAAACAAATTATTAAACAGCCCCCTCTTAATAAGTATAATTCAAAAAACAGTTTAAAAATGTATTTTTGTTAAAATGTTTACACTCTATTTAAAAGAAATTCGCAATTTTTTAAGTTCGCTAATTGGCTACATAACCATTGGTGTATTTATTACGCTAATTGGTTTATTTATGTGGGTGCTTCCGAGCGACAGTGGTGGCTCTAATGTTTTAGACAATGGCTTTGCCAATATCGATCCTTTATTTTTTATAGCGCCATGGGTATATTTATTTTTAATTCCGGCAATTACCATGCGTTCTTTTTCTGAAGAAAAAAAAACCGGAACTATTGAGTTGCTTTTAACCCGCCCACTTTCAGATTTACAAATAGTATTGGCAAAATACTTTGCAGGTTTCACTTTGGTAATGGTTTCATTATTACCAACTTTAATTTATTATTACAGTGTGCGTATATTGGGCTACCCTAAGGGAAATATTGATACCGGCGGCATGTGGGGCTCTTACATTGGGCTATTGTTTTTGGGTGCGGGCTTTGTATCTATTGGTGTTTTTGCAAGTGCCATTGCCGAAAATCAAGTAATTGCTTTTATTATTGCTTTATTACTTTGCTTTTTTTGTTACATTGGTTTTGAGTTTATCGCACAAAGTGGGGTGTTTGGCAAATATGATGTATTATTTAAAAGCCTTGGTATTAGCGACCATTACACCAGTATGAGCCGTGGGGTAATTGATACTCGAGATGTACTTTATTATGTAAGCCTTATTGCCATTTTTAATTTGTTAACCAAACTAGTTTTACAGAGCAGAAAATGGTAGCAGACAAAAAAAGTAATTCGCCAAGCAAAACTAAAAAGCGTGATATAACGTTTTTAGTAATACTTGTTACTATTGTAATTTTAATAAATTTTATAGGTTCGTTTATATTTAAACGTTTTGATTTAACAAGTGAAAAGCGCTATACACTTGCGGAATCAACTATAAAACTCTTAAAAAATTTAGACGATGAAGTGTATTTTAAAGTGTATTTAAAAGGAAATTTTAATCCAAGTTTTTCGCGATTAAAAAATGAAGCGAAAGAAATTTTAGATGAATTTAGAGCTTACTCCAACAATCAAATTCAATATGAATTTATTACACCCGGCGAGGGATTAACCAAAGAAGAAGCTGCAAATATTGAAAAAGAATTATACAAAAAAGGTTTAATACCCGAAGAAGTTGTAGAAAAAAAACAAGATAAAACATCGCAAACATTAATTTGGCCGGGTGCCATTGTTAGCCATAAAGGCAAAGAAGCTGTTTGGCAAATTTTTAAACGTCAAATAGGTATAGCACCCGAAGAATGCATAAACAATAGTGTTCAAGAGCTGGAGTATTCGTTAACAAACACCATACGAAAATTACAGCGCGATAAAAAACAGGAAATTACTTTTGTTCAAGGACACGGGGAAATTGATACGCTTCATCAATACGATTTTATGCGTTCGTTAAGCGAATATTATAACGTAAACCGCACAACCATGAATGGTAAAATTCATTCGTTCGATGAAAGTGATGCCATTGTAATTTCGCAACCTGACAGTACCTTTAGTGATAAGGATAAATTTATTATAGACCAATATATTATGCGTGGTGGCAAAGTATTATGGCTGATAGATCCGGTGGATGTAAATTTAGATACACTGTCTAAGAGAGGCTACAGCCTTGGTTTAGGGAAACAACTAAACATTGAGGACATGCTATTTAAATACGGCGTGCGATTAAATCAAGTTTTGATTCAGGATTTACAATGTTCTAAAATAACTATGAATGTTGGGTTTAAAAAAGGTTCGCCAAATTGGCAACAATTTCCTTGGTTGTACAGTGTGTTGGTGTTGCCGAATGAAAATCATCCTATTGTAAAGAATCTGGATTTAATAAAACTCAATTATTTAAGCACTTTAGATACCATTTCATCTAGAGGCATTAAAAAAACTATTCTTTTAAAAACATCGCGTTACACAAAAATTCAGCAAACCCCGGCGCGTTTATCGTTAGCCATGGTACAATATCAGCCAAAAGAAAGTCAGTTTAATAATGGTTACCAGCCTGTAGCTTGTTTACTGGAAGGAGCATTTAGTAGTTTTGTTGAATACCGCATACCTGATAAATTATTAAACGACAGTTTGTTTAAATATATTGATAAAGGCAAACCAACCAAAATGATTGTGGTGGCTGATGGTGACGTAGCTAGAAATGATTTTATGAAAGGTGAAATCTATCCATTAGGTTACGACTTAAGTACAAAACAAACTTTTGCCAATAAAACATTTTTATTAAACTGCGTAAATTATTTGTTGGATGATGAAGGCATGTTACAGTTACGCTCTCGAGAGGTTAAATTGCGCTTATTAGATAAAAAGAAAGTGAATTTACAACGAACCAAATGGCAATTAATAAACGTTGTAATGCCTTTAGTAATTGTTATTTTATTTGCTTACGTTCAGTTTTATATTAGAAAAAGAAGATATAGTAAGATTTAAAGGACTACCAATCACTACTGCTCCCGCCACTATCTGAACTTCCACCACTTCCACCGCTAAAACTATCGTCTGAGCTACTGCTCGATGAACTTGATCTGTTTCTTTGCATTCTTATTTCGTAATCTAAATCCGTTTCTGAATAATATGCTCTTTCTTTTTTATCGTTTATTACGCTACACAGTCCCATTAATACTATACTTCCTATGCCCGGAAGCGGCAGAAAAATTAGACACGCTATGATATTCTTTTTTCTTTGCTTTGGTTTGTTTTTCCATTTTTTTAATGAATATAAATTAATACTAAAAAAAATAATATTAATAAGGTACGAAATTCCGGCTGCTATATATAGTTTGTAATATTTACTCTTTGGTTTAAATTCATTTTTACTGTAATAAATTAATTTATCTACACCTTTATCTATTCCTGCATAGTAATCTTTTTCTTTACATAAAGGACGCATATCTTCATCCTGAATTTGTTTGGTTAACGTTGAGGGTAAAGAGGCCTCCAAGCCATAACCAACTTGAATTCTGAATTTACGATCCTCAATAAATATGGCAACTAAAACACCATTATTTTTATCTTTTTGACCTATACCCCAAGTATTAAAAATAGTTCGTGAATAATCCTCTAAATTTTTATCATCTAAACTTTTGGCTATGTATATAAATAACTGGTTACTGGTACTGTCTTCAAACCTGTGTAATTTTTCGTTTAATAACCGTTCTTCATTATCAGTTAATATATCGGCAATATCCGTTACATAATTTTTAGGTTTTGATGGGAAATTTTCCGCATTTAACTTAAATGTAAATAAAATTAATACAAATAAAATATGCTTCATACACTATTAGGTTTATAAAGCTAAATTATTAATTATTTTTAAAATTCCTATAAAACAAAAAAACCTCTGTTAGCATAAACTAACAGAGGCTTAATATTATTTTTAATAAACATTATTTTACTTCTTCAAAGTCGACATCCGTTACATTTTCATCTTTTTTTGAATTAGCATCCTGGTGTTGCTCTGTGTTTGGATTAGCGTTTTCATCACCTTTTTGTTGCGATGCTTTATACATATCTTCGCTGGCAGCAGCCCAAGCATCATTCATCGTTTTTAAAGCGGCGTCAATTTTAGTAATATCTTTACTAGCGTGTGCTGCTTTTAACTCTGTTAATGCACTTTCAATGGCCCCTTTTTTGTCGGCAGGTATTTTATCAGCATATTCTTTTAATTGTTTTTCGGTTTGAAAAACCAAAGCATCGGCTTCGTTCAATTTATCAATTTCTTCCTTTGCTTTTTTATCTGTATCCGCATTGGCTTCAGCCTCACGTTTCATGCGCTCAATATCTTCTGGGCTTAATCCGCTTTTTGCTTCAATACGAATATTATGAGACTTGCCTGTAGCTTTATCTTTTGCACTTACATTCATTATCCCATTTGCATCCACATCAAAGGTTACTTCAATTTGAGGTACGCCGCGCTGTGCCGGAGGTAAACCATCTAAATTAAATTCTCCTAATTTCCGATTGTCTTTTGCCATAGAGCGCTCGCCTTGGTACACTACTATTTGCACGCTTGGCTGGTTATCGGCCGCAGTACTAAAATCCTGAGATTTTTTTGTAGGGATGGTTGTATTACTTTCTATTAATTTAGTAAACACACCGCCCATAGTTTCAATACCTAAACTTAAAGGTGTAACATCTAATAATAATACATCTTTTACGTCACCGCTTAAAACACCGCCTTGTATAGCAGCACCTAAAGCAACTACCTCATCAGGATTTACACCTTTACTTGGTGCTTTACCAAAAAATTTCTCAACCGCTGCAACTATTGATGGAATGCGAGTTGACCCACCTACCAAAATAATTTCATCAATGTCGCCAGTTGATAAACCTGCATTTTTAAGGGCAGATTTACAAGGATCAATGGTGCGTTGTATTAAACTATCAGCTAACGATTCGAACTTAGCACGTGTTAATGACTTAACTAAATGCTTAGGTATCCCATTAACAGGCATAATGTAAGGCAAATTAATTTCAGAAGTTGTAGTGCTACTTAATTCTATTTTTGCTTTTTCTGCAGCGTCTTTTAAGCGTTGTAACGCCATTGGATCTAGGCGTAAATCAATTCCTTCGTCTTTTTTAAATTCATCGGCTAACCAATCAATAATTACCTGATCAAAATCATCGCCACCTAAGTGTGTATCGCCATCGGTACTTTTTACTTCAAATACACCGTCTCCTAATTCTAATACCGAAACGTCGTGTGTACCGCCACCGCAGTCAAACACAACAATTTTCATATCCTTACCTTTTTTGTCCATGCCGTAAGCAAGGGCAGCTGCAGTAGGCTCGTTAATAATGCGTTTTACTTTTAAACCCGCAATTTCGCCGGCTTCTTTAGTAGCCTGGCGTTGCGCATCGTTAAAATATGCCGGTACGGTAATAACTGCTTCAGTAACTTCAGTGCCCAAAAAATCTTCGGCTGTTTTTTTCATTTTTTGTAAAATGATTGCCGAAACTTCTTGTGGTGTATATTTTCTATCATCAATTTCTACACGCGGGGTATTATTATCCCCTTTTACAACTTTATAAGGTACGCGGGTTATTTCTTTGCTTACCTCATCGTATGTATGGCCCATAAAACGTTTAATTGAATAAACTGTTTTTGTTGGGTTTGTAATTGCTTGTCGCTTGGCCGGGTCGCCCACTTTACGTTCGCCACCATCAACAAATGCTACCACAGATGGCGTTGTGCGTTTGCCTTCGTTATTTGCTATAACAACAGCTTCGTTACCTTCCATAACTGCTACACAGCTATTAGTGGTTCCTAAATCTATCCCTATTATTTTTCCCATTTTATTATTTTTTTTAAATTATACTTTAACGTTTTCAATAAATATGCCAAAGCAATTTTTGCCTAATTTTGTGTCAGAGTGTCACAAATACATCATCTTTGTATAAAAAACGTCTTAATAAATTAAAAAATTAATGAAAATTGTCAGTTTTTAAGGACAAGTAGGCGTTGACCAACTAGGGTTATTATACACATAAAATTTATAACCGCAGGTGTTTTTATTATATGCAAAATCGTTTTCAAATGGGTTAGCGGTTTCTTTTTCAAAGGTAGTGGTGCTTCTAAAGGTAAATATGCCAATGGCCGCTTGGTCATCAAAATTAGAATACAAAGGTTTTTGCTGTGCTAAACTTAAGGAAGGTTTTGTATAATCCAGGTAATCCGAATATTCCTGCGTTGAGGAGTAAATAAAATACTGTATTTTATATACTCGCCTGCCTAGGATACTATTTGAAAGCGCCATTTTTGAAAGTTCGACACCAAAAGCATTAAACAATTCGCTACTTCTAAAAGTGAGATCTAACCGCCCAATAAGTGCAGTATTACCAACTTTAGGCGCATTTTTAGAAAGCTGGGCACTAAAATTATAATCCATACTTTGAGGTATTTTAGTATTATCAAATAAAGAATCATAAAAATGTATTCGCATTTTAACCTGGTTAATAATGTTGAGATTATTATTGGCGAAATTTGGTATTTTATAAGTAAACGATAAAACCCCGGTTTTGTAACTGCCGTAGTCAATATATGCATTTGTAGCACTACCGGCAGCAACAGGATAAAAAGTGGGAGTAAAAGTAGTAAATGGATCTTGACGAATAGTATCTACTGCATTAGCTTTGGCAGTAAAAATATTATCTTTCTCACTTTTTGTGTTTTTTACGGTTAATCGGTATTCCCCTGTATTAAATAATTTTTCACCACTAACATAAACACGTTGAGTCGTGTTAAAGACTCCCGGGTTTGCCATTATTACTGAATCGTGAAAAGTTACAACAAGATTATTACTTTTTGAAGCTATTGTTTTTACACCGTTTACATAACGTTCTAATGTAATTAATAAATCGCCGGCCTTGTAATTAATTGAATCTGCAATTTTTGCCATGTCATTGGCATTGCCTTCGCCTAAAAACACTTTGTTTACCCGTATTATTTGAATATCTTCCTGCGGGTTTAAAACAGCATAAATGCTTGGTATTTCTTTATATGGTGCGTTAATATTTAATTTATTTTTACATGTAGTAAATGCAAAAATGAGTAAAGTAAAAAATACTGGTTTTATACAAAATTTCATTAGTAGTTTATTAAAGTTAATAACCACTTCTCAATATACTCTATTCTCTTTAGTCGAAGTGACATAAATACAAAAATACAATTTTTTAGCATAAAAAAAGCGTCTTAATATTTAAATTAAGACGCTTTTTATAAAAATAATTTAACTACTTAGTAATAATTAATTTTTCGGTAATAATACCTGCCGGTGCAGTTATTCTTACAAAATAAGTTCCTACAGGTAAAGTAGAAAGGTTTAGTTTAATTTTTTCTTCAGTAACCGTAGTGTTGTTTTGAGAGGCAACTACCAAACCTAGCATATTTACAACTTCAATTTTAGTATAATCTTTTACCGATGTTTCTAACACCGCATTACCATCGTTAGTAGGATTAGGGTATAATTTAATTTTAGCGTTTAAATCGTGACTAACTTTATTTAAACCAACACCTATTGAGAAAGTAGCAGTGCCATTAATAGTTAAAGTATCAATACGGAAAGTACCTGTAGTAAATTCAGCATTCCAGGCGTACATACGAATAATGTATGGGGTTGCTTGCATGCTGTAAGAAGCTCCACTAAAGTTTACACCACACATGTTATATGTAGCAAAAGCAGCAGGATTTGCTTGAGCATCGGCTTGCCAAAAAAAGATATTTCCGGGTATAACCGTAACTGGTATTGTAGCGCTGCTTGCCGCAGAACTTTGAGGCGTATAAGTTGCAGCTATGTTAGTGGTATAAGCATCTTTATTAGTTCTAACAGCCCAATTACGAACACCTGTTCCTGAACGAGTAGCACCAAATGTCATACTTTTTAAAGTAATGCCATAATTAACCAGCGGGGTTAATGTCATCTCATAATATTTATTTAAATCAATAGCACCCGTGTAAGTTGAATATGTATCGTTATTAGCCGTGGCACCAGAACCCCAACCAACAAAAGAGAAAACACCGTTGGTACTAGAACCTGTTCCCGTTCCAACTGCAGTCCAAGAACCTGAAGTAACACCGGTAGTTGTAGGTGCAGGAGTTGGATCTTGAGTAATTAAAGCAACCGTTCCTTGAACAGAAGTAAAAGGATAATATAACGCAAAACTTGTAGTTTGTGCTGTTAAGTTGGCAACAACCAAAGTTGATGCTGCAAAAAGTAATTTTTTAATCATGATATAAGTTTTTAAATTTATGGCGAATTTACAAAATTATTTCCCACTTTAAAGTTAAGTATATGTTAAGCTACACAAAAACACTTTTATTTTGTTTGTTATTTATAGCAACGGTAAGCTTTTCGCAAAACGAAAACGGATTGGTAAACTGGTTAACACTAAAAGAAGCCCAGGAAAAAAACAAATTAGTGCCAAAACCTTTTTTAATTGATATTTACACCGATTGGTGCGGTTGGTGTAAACACATGATGAAAACCACCTACTCTAACCAAGGTTTGGCAAATTATATAAACACTAATTTTTATGCTGTAAAATTTAATGCCGAAACCAAAGATACAATTGAGTATAACGGAAAAGTTTATAAACCACTAAGCAAAGAGCCAAAAACTCCACATGAGTTAGCTATTAAATTTTTGGGGCAAAGCCTTAGTTACCCGAGCACTATGTTTGTTACTAATAATTACGAATACAATTTATTAACACAAGGTTATTTAGAGGATAAAAAAATAGAGCCTATTTTAGTATTTATGACAGAAAATGCATGGAGAACCGGTATTTTTGAAGAATTTAACAAACATTACGCGCATACTTTTACCGATACTGTTTTTAAAAAAATACCTGTAAAATTATACTCTTTTAAAGACTTAGAACAGTTACAAAAAAAGAAACCGAAAAAAATATTAATAAATATTTCGGCTAACTTTTGCAATACGGGTAAAGTAATGCAAAAAACCACATTTGTAGATACCAGCATTGCCAATTACATAAATAAAAATTATTACCTGGTAAATTTTGATGCCGAACAAAAGGATACTGTTGTTTTTCAGGGTCAGAAATATTTTAATACCTTAATAAATAATTTTCCGTTACATAACTTAACTTTAAAACTATCGAATAACAAATTAACTTTACCTTCGCTTTGCATTTTAAACGAAGATTTTACAACCCTAGAAGTTTTAAATTTTTACCAATCGCCACAACAAATAAAACCAATATTAGAATATTTTGGAAGCAACATATATAAAACAAAACCTTGGCAGGATTTTATTAAAAATTATTCCGCAGTTAAGCCACCAAAAAAATAAATAATAAACTAGCGATTAACAAAAAGTTTGTTGCAAACAATTGCTAAGCACTCAACGAAACCACAATAAAAAACAATAAAGATTGAGTTAAACACCAATTAAGATAAAGCTAAACCATATGACCCTAAAAAATAATAAAATCTCCGTATGAAAAGCGCAACTATTCATCATTTAAATACGGGTTTAATTATAATATCATGTATAGTAGCGTTTTATGTGCCCTTTGAGTTATTTTTATTTTCCTATGGTATTTTAGGCCCGCTTCACTATTTAACCGAAATAGGCTGGTTGCATAAAAAAAACTATTTTACTAAAGGAAAATACGATTTTATTTTTTTAATAGGAGCATGTTTAGCTCTAATGTATTTGTTTTATAACCCTCCTAAAAAAAATTATAACCTAACAGCAGATTTAATTTTATTCAGTCTTTTAATTTGTTTTGCTTTTGTATTTATAAAAGACTGGTTGTATCGTTTTGTAATAATTGCCCTAACTGTTGTTTTTATTGGTTTTGTAAATAATATGCCTGAATACTTTACCTGGGTTGCCATATTTTTACCTACTATCATTCATGTGTTTATTTTTACCTGGGCATTTATGTTATTTGGCGTTTTAAAAGAAAAATCAGGAGCCGGAGCGATTTCAATTTTAGTTTTAATACTATGTTCGGCGGTTTTATTTTTAGTTCAACCACAAGGTTTACAGTATGCCGTAAGCGATTACACTCAAAACAGTTATCAGCAGTTTGCCGAATTAAATTACAGATTGATAAATACCTTTAACATGGATAAACTAACAGATATTACGCAAGTTTTTACAACAAATTCAGGTTTTGTCATTATGCGATTTATTGCTTTTGCATACACCTATCATTATTTAAATTGGTTTTCAAAAACATCGGTTATTAAATGGCATTTGGTTCCTAAAAAAATATTAATTACTACTATAGGTTTGTGGTTAATTTCAATAGCATTATACATTTACAATTACAATTTAGGATTAAAAGTATTATTCTTTTTAAGTTTTTTACATGTGTTTTTAGAATTTCCGCTTAATGTTATATCCTTTACCGGTATTGGAAAAGAGGTAATGAGTTTTAGAAAAAGCACATCCAAATAGTTAATACAGTCACTTCGAGTAGCGAGGAACGAGCGTATTGAGAAGTTAACTACTAAAAACTGTTCTCGATACAATTTTTGCAGAAGGCAGGCAAAAATCTACTCGAACTGACATTAAGATTAAAATTCAATTGGCAAATTAAATCACCCACTTAATTTCTTTTACATCGTAAGTTTTTTTTGTGCCAGCTTCATCTTCTAAAATTAATAACCCCTCTTCACTTATTCCCTTAATAAGACAAGTTTTTTTTGTGGCTTCTATTTCAAAATTTACCCATCCATTTAAACCAAATAAATACGATAAATAGGTTTCGGTAATTTCTTTAAACTTGTTGTTTTTTAATTGCAAATAATACTTTTCTAAATGTTTGCATAGTAAACTTAAAACATTACTTAAATCAACAGATTTATTTAATAATTTAATAATAGACGTTGCATTATTTTCTTCATTAAAACTACGTTGATTTACATTAACTCCTATGCCAATAACACTGTAAATTAGTCCATTTCCAATAACACTATTTTCAATTAAAATACCTGCAATTTTTTTTCTATTAACTAAAATGTCATTGGGCCATTTTATTTTTATGTCAAATTGGCTATTGTCTAATATTTCAGCCATAACGTCATAACAAGCCAAAGCTGTAATTTGATACAAATAAAACTGTTTTTTTAATTCTAAAAAAACTGGTTTTAAAATTATACTTGCCGTTACATTACTTGCTATTTCTGCGTTCCAGCTATTGCCACGCTGCCCTTTACCATGTGTTTGATTAGGCGTATGAACTACAGTCCCTTCACTTACATTAACGTTCTTTAACAGCTCTGTGGCATAAGAATTGGTACTATTAACTTCGGGTAAAAAAATAAGATTACGTCCAATAAAAAGTGTTTCCATTAAAGCAAAAACGTTAAATTTGTTGATTAGTGTAAACTTAATAAAATATACAACAACAAATAGTATCAATGGCAAAAACTCCAATAAAAAAAACAACAGTTAAAAAAGCTGTAAAAACAGCCACAAAAAAAATAAAAAAAGCAGTTCCTAAAAAAGCCGCAAAAAAACTACCTGCTAAAAAAGTTATTACCGATAAAGAACGCGAGCAACGAGCAGCTAATTTTATTGCGAATACCGAAAAGAAAAAATCAACCGGCAAGCGTCCTAAAAAAACAGCTACTAAAGCCGAAACGATTTCGTTGGTAGATGCTATTGTTGAAGGAATGCAGGAACGTAAAGCCAAAAACATTACCATTTTAAATCTCACAAAAATAGAAAACAGAGTAACCGATTATTTTGTTGTGTGCGATGCAGATAGTAATACCCACGTTAATTCTATAGCCGATAGCTTAGAAGAAACCGTATTAAAACTTTCGGGCGAAAGGGCTTACCATAGCGAAGGACACCAAAATGGCGAATGGATTTTAGTAGATTATATTAACATAGTAGCTCATATTTTTTTAAGAGATATTCGCGAATACTACAATATTGAAGCCCTATGGGGAGACGCAGAAATTACAACAATTGATAATTAAAGTTGTTAAACATAAATCTTAAGTTGTTTGGTTTAATTATTATCAAATAACTACTATTTAATTTTAAACAACTAATAACAAATTTTCAACAACTCAATTATGAGCAACGAACAAAATACCGACCCAAAACCACAAAATAATTCTTCTAACAACAATCCAGAAGATGAGCGTAAGAAGCAATTTGAACGAATGAAAGAAAAATTCGGCAAACAAAACTCACCATTTGGCGGAGGTAGCGGCAATGGCGGTAATAATTTTTATTGGATTTATGGCGTTGTAATTGCCGTTTTATTATTTGTAGTATTTTACGGAAACAATTTTAGTAGCCGATTAGTAGAAAAAACACAAGGCGAATTTTATAATAACATGTTAGCTAAAGGCGATGTTACCGATATTGCCATTGTAAATAAAACAATAGCGCGTATTAGCATCAATCCTGATAGTGCCTACAAATGCGACCGATACAAAAACGCTAAAGGAGTTTCTATTTTTCCTGATAAAAATTACAAAGGACCTCATTTTGTAGTTAGTGTACCTTCTGTAGAGAAATTTATTGAAGAAATTGATAAAGTTCAAACAGCCGCTGACATTCCAAAAGAGAAAAGGGTATTTGCCAGAAGTTTAGAAGAGAGTAATTTTATGGCCGACCAATTACCTTGGTTACTACCAATTTTAATTATGGTAGTATTATGGATAGTAATGATGCGCCGAATGGGTGGCGGTAGCAGTGGCGGAGGCCCTGGGCAGATATTTAACATTGGTAAAAGCCGTGCCACTTTGTTTGATAAAAACACGAATGTAAACGTAACTTTTAACGATGTTGCCGGCTTAGACGGTGCAAAAGTAGAGATTATGGAGATTGTAGATTTTCTAAAAAATCCAAAAAAATATACCGACTTAGGCGCAAAAATTCCTAAAGGTGCTTTACTGGTAGGTCCTCCCGGTACCGGAAAAACATTATTGGCAAAGGCTGTAGCCGGCGAAGCTAAAGTGCCTTTCTTTTCGTTAAGCGGTTCTGATTTTGTGGAAATGTTTGTAGGCGTTGGTGCAAGCCGAGTGCGTGATTTATTTCGCCAAGCAAAAGAAAAAGCACCTTGTATTATTTTTATTGATGAAATTGATGCCATTGGACGTGCACGCGGTAAAAATGCTGCTGCCGGCGGAAACGACGAACGCGAAAATACATTAAACCAATTGTTAACCGAAATGGATGGCTTTGGTACAAACAGCGGTGTAATTATTTTAGCTGCAACTAACCGTGCCGATATTTTAGATAGAGCTTTGATGCGTGCCGGACGTTTTGACCGACAGATTTATGTAGATATGCCCGATTTAAATGAGCGTAAAGAAATTTTTGAAGTGCATTTAAAGAAAATTAAAATTGATTTATCAGTTGATATTGAATTTTTAGCGCGTCAAACACCCGGATTTAGTGGTGCCGACATTGCCAATATATGTAACGAAGCGGCATTAATTGCGGCACGAACCAATAAAAAAACTGTTACCAAACAAGATTTTTTAGATGCCGTTGATAGAATTATTGCAGGTTTAGAAAAGAAAAATAAAATTATTACACCTCACGAAAAACGTGTCATTGCATTTCATGAATCTGGACACGCGACTGTAAGTTGGATGTTAGAACATGCAAGTCCTTTGGTAAAAGTTACTATTGTACCACGCGGACGTAGTTTAGGTGCTGCTTGGTATTTGCCGGAAGAGCGTCAGATTACTACCGCAGACCAAATTATGGATGAAATGTGTGCTGCCCTTGGTGGGCGTGCCGCTGAAGAAATAGTGTTTGGAAAAGTGAGTACAGGCGCATTAAGCGATTTAGAAAAGATTACGCGCCAAGCTTATGCAAGTATTGTATATTACGGCTTAAATGATAAAATTGGAAACATAAGCTATTATGATAGCTCAGGGCAAAGCGAATACAGCTTCAGTAAACCTTATAGCGAAGAAACCGCAAAAATTATTGATCAAGAGGTTAAGAAAATGATCGATATTGCTTATGTAAAAACAAAACAAATATTATTAAGTAATAAAGATAAATTAATTGCCTTAGCTGAAAAATTATTAGAAAAAGAAGTAATTTTTAAAGAAGATTTAGAAGAAATTTTTGGCAAGCGCCCTTTTGATAAACCTGAGCAAAAATTTATACAAAAAGAGGAACCAAAAATAACTGCGCCTGTTACTGATGTGAATGGAAATACGTTGGGGTAGGTTTTTGAAAATCTCTTTTTTTAATGTTACTGCTAATTTTTATTACATATAATAATTAAAAAAGTATTTTTAAAAAAAATACTGCTCATATTCTTATTCTCTTGGGCATCATTACTCGTACGAAGTGTAAATGTCGATTTTTTTGTTGATAGCGATCCTGATCATTTTTTAGAATTAGAGTTAAAAAAAGATAGTAGTTATAGTTATACTTATAGGTAAGGTTCTACAGACGATACTACAATTATTGATTCTGGAACTTATACTAAACCGCTAACAAGTAGCTGAGATTATCCAATCAAAATTACACATAGAACTAATAATGCTTTTTTCTTTATGTAAATCGCATAACGCATCG
>JAYVGH010000137.1:0-18954 GCA_043772435.1 Bacteroidota bacterium | reverse complement strand
ACTCTGCCTCTACAAAATGGATAACCGTATTTATCAATAAAACCGCCACTTGCACCTGCATATTCAAAAGTTGTTCGTTTGTTGTAGTCTAATAATTTGGGTTGACAAGCAGCAATTTTTTCATCGCTTTGCATTAAAGTTATAATGGGTTCTATCCAATTTTCGGTTACTTCAACATCGCTATTTAATAGAATATATACATCTGCATCAATTTGTTTTAAAGCTAGGTTGTAACCTTGTGCATAACCATAATTTCCGCCATTATCTATTATTGTGACGCTTGAAAAATTAGTTTGTAAATAATTGATAGATGAATCTTTACTGCCATTATCTGCTACGTAAATTTTATGTTGGTTGGAATATTTTAAAACAGTTGGTAAAAATTTTTCTAAAAACGACTGCCCATTATAATTTAAAATTACAACCGCTACTTTTGAGTCTAACATATTATATTAGCGAGGATTGTTGTAAATGTCATTAAACTGATTATTTTCTGTTCCTACAGGTATTGTATTATCTGGGTTTGCAAGCCCATTATTATTTCGGCGCGTAACTTCAAATTGCCAACGTTCATTATATATTTCTCCGCGCATGTTACTATGAATAAGGTTGTAACAGTCGTCACCCAACATTTTACTCACAAACACAAATTTCCGATTGCTAAAAAATTGATTATTACTTCTATCATTTAAACGGTAATATTGCCAAATTTCGTAAGGAAAAGTATTTTCTTCTGCAAATTGTTGCGAGCGTTGATTGGGCGGTCCATATTGTAAATATACTCTACCTCTTTCGGTATAATAACCGGGTTGTTTACCGCATTTAAATAATACCATTACTTTTTGTACTTCTTTGTAATAATTTCCCCACAATTTTAACGGATTGGCAGTATCAGCAGCGTAGCGTTGCCAAAAATCAATTACAAATTTTTTCATTAAGTCTACATCTTTTTTTGTGGCTTGATTAATTGCACGCTCTTTATCTATCGAATTTGCAATAGGCCATAAACATTCTACAAACATTTTTAAAGTGTCGGCATTATTACAACTGCCGAAGTAATCGTTTATATTTTTTTTCTCATCAAAACCATACAATGCTACTATATCTACCGCTTTGTTTAATCGTTGAAAAAAATATTTTTTTTGAAATTGTAATATATTTTTTTCATCTCTAATATCAATTACCAAATTATAATTACCGCTTCCTAATTTACTAATATCCAATTTTGCCAATAACGGATTTGCTTTAGCGGATAATTGTTTTTTAAAGGCACCATGATTATCTAGCTTTTTTAAAGTGCTACTCGTTTCTATATAATAAGAATAAATAAAAGCTTTATTCGCCCCTAAAACAGTATCTGTATTATAAGCTTCAAAATAAAAGGCTAACTCGTTTTGAGATTCAGGAAAATAATTTACATTATATGGAATTAAATCGTAACCACTTTTTGTTAATGCCGACGTTGTAATGGCTTTTTTATACGACTCTAATACTTGAATGCTCGAAGATTGTAATAAGTTTTTATTATAAGCCATTACAATAATTTCTTTAGTTACTAACGGTTTTTGAGATGGATTATTATTATCGGTTAGTTGGATAACAACTGTGTAAGTACCATTTGGCAAAGTATAACGTTGGTTATCAATAAAAGACGGAACATTTAAACTGTCTTCAAAAAGCGGACCTTTTAAATTATATTTATTGGCTTTAAAAATGGTAGAATCTTTATAAGCGGTAAATATAATTGTAACTGAATTTTGAAATTTGCCGCCTAATTTTTTTGTTTTTAGAGTATGACCATTTAGCGTTATATATGTTTCTAAAAATGGGTATCCATTTGGCACATTAAAGGCACCATAATTAAAATAAGCAGTAATTTGAGCATTGTTATTAAGGCTAAAAAGCATTAAAAACACTATTATTACTAAATTTAGGTAGCTATTTTTAAAGTAAATCAATATAAAACTTAAAGTTATGCAATATTTTTAATAAATTTGTTTGCAGAATTAAAATAAACAGTACTTTTGCAACCTGTTTTGGAGAAATGGCAGAGTGGTCGATTGCGGCAGTCTTGAAAACTGTTGTACCGTGAGGTACCTGGGGTTCGAATCCCTATTTCTCCGCAGAGAATAGTTAGCCCAACAAATGAAAGTTTGTTGGGCTTTTCGTTTTACCTAATTTCATTAGGTTTCGATACTTTTTGTGTTGCGCCAAAAAAATTATTTTTACCCTTTTACACCATTTTGTCCCCCATAGTTCCCCCGCGCTTTACTTCAAAAAAGTGCCTTTATTTAATAGTTAATGCTACAAATTGTAGCAAAACAATACCTTTATTTATAGTAAATTTAAAGTCACTAATAATTGATTATGGAACGCACGATTGTACATTTAGATTTAGATAGCTTTTTTGTGTCGGTAGAGCGCCTGCAAGATACCAGTTTGTTAGGCAAACCAGTTATAATTGGTGGCACTTCGGATAGGGGCGTGGTGGCATCGTGTAGTTACGAAGCCCGGAAATTTGGAGTACATAGTGCAATGCCAAGCCGAATGGCTAAACAACTATGCCCCAATGCTATTTTTATTAGAGGCGATATGGATAGCTATTCTAAATATTCAAATATAGTAACTGACATTATAGAAAGTGAAGCCCCGGTAGTTGAAAAAGCAAGTATTGATGAGCATTACATCGATATTACAGGAATGGATAAATATGTAAAAAATAGTAAATTGTGGGCGCACGAACTACGAACCAAAATAATTAAAAATACAGGTTTACCCATTTCATTTGGCTTATCGGTAAATAAAACTGTATCAAAAGTTGCAACGGGCGAAAGTAAACCCAATGGCGAAAAATACATTGATGCAGGCATAGAAAAATTGTTTTTAGCTCCTTTAGCTATCGAAAAAATACCAATGATAGGCGAAAAAACAGCAATGACACTTCGCAATATGGGTATTGAAAAAGTTGAAACCATACAGCTAATGCCAATAGATATAATGCAAAGGGTATTAGGCGAAAACGGAAAAAGTATTTGGAAAAAAGCAAATGGTATAGATAATAACCCTGTTGAACCTTACTCGGAGCAAAAGAGTATGAGTACTGAAACAACTTTTGATAAAGACACTACGGATATTGATAAACTAAAAAATGTATTAGTAAGTATGGTTGAAAAATTATCATTCGATTTACGCAAACAAAAAAAAATTACAGGTTGTGTGGCTATAAAATTGCGTTACTCCGATTGGCAAACTTATTCATTTCAGCAAAAAATTCCTTATACAGCCTCCGACCACATAATTTTAAAAAAAATTGAAGAACTGTTTAAAAAAAATTATACACGCAGAGTTTTAATTCGATTAATCGGTATAAAGTTTACACACTTAGTAGAGGGACAAACGCAAATAGACTTATTTGAGGATACCGAAGAAATGATAAACCTCTACCAGTCATTAGATAAAATTAGATTAAAGTATGGCGATAAAGCCGTAATGCGTTGTGTGGGAATAGGTACACCACTACCAAAACCAGTTAAAAAAATTAGAAAATGATTTTAAATGCACACTCCTTTTATAGTTTACGTTATGGGGTAGTTTCTATTGAGGAATTGGTGCAACAAGCTATTGATTTTAAATACGAAGCTATTGTACTTACGGATATTAATAATTCGAGTGGCGTTTTAGAGTTTGTAAAAGTATGTATTGAAAAAGGCATTAAACCTATTGTAGGTATGGAGTTTAGAAATGGCGATGAATTATTGTTTATTGCCATAGCTATAAATAACGAAGGCTTTAACGAAATTAATAAATTACAAACCAAACACAATTTAACAGGCGAAGCCTTACCAAAACAACCATCATTTTATAACTGTTATGTTATTTATCCTTACCCACTATCAAAATCAATTAGTTTAAAAGAATGTGAATACATTGGCATTAGTCCCAATCAACTAAATAAAATTGCCTTAGAAAATACTAAAATTCAAAGTAAGTATGTTATCCTTCAATCCTACACATATAAAGATTATCAGGGTTACGAAACGCATAAAAAATTAAGAGCCATACATAATAATCTTTTATTTTCTCAATTAACCGTTAATCAAATTGCTAAAACCGATGAAGCCATTGTGCCACTAAAAAAATTGTTATTGCAATTTGAAGATTATCCACACCTAATTGAAAACACAAAGCGAATAATAAATACCTGTGAATTTAAGTTTGATTTTAAAGTAATAAAAAACAAACAACTATTTACAACATCAGCCTATGATGATAAATTATTTTTAGAAAAATTAGCCTTTGATGGCTTAAAGTTTAGATATGGCTTAAAAAATAAAGTGGCTATTGAACGGGTAAAAAAAGAATTAGAAATTATTGATACATTAGGTTTTTCATCTTATTTTTTAATCACAAACGATATCATTCGCTACTCTATGCAACGAGGCTTTTACCACGTTGGTAGGGGAAGTGGCGCAAATAGTGTAGTGGCATATTGTTTAAGAATTACAGATGTTTGCCCAATAGAATTAGATTTATACTTTGAACGTTTTTTAAATCCGAAACGAAAATCCCCACCCGATTTTGATATTGATTACAGTTGGAAAGAACGTGATGATGTATTAGAATATATTTTTAAACGATATGGCAGAGAACATACTGCTTTGTTAGGGGCAATGTCCACTTTTAAAGACCGCTCTATTATTAGAGAAATGGGCAAAGTATATGGTTTGCCAAAAGAAGATATTGATAGATTAATAAAATACCCTACCTCGCCACTAAATGAAACTGAAATTTGTAAATCAATTTTACAATATTATTCAGCTATTGAAGATTATCCCAATTTACGAACCATACACGCTGGGGGTGTAGTTATTTCGGAATCACCTTTAACCTATTATACAGCCTTAGATTTACCGCCAAAAGGTTTTCCTACCACTCAATTTGATATGTACACCGCCGAAGATATTGGCTTTGAAAAATTAGATATTTTAAGTCAGCGAGGAATTGGGCATATAAAAGAAGCATCGGAAATTGTTTTAAAAAATAGAGGTATAAAAGTAGATATACACGCAATTGAAAAATTTAAAACAGATGCAAAAGTAAAAGCACAATTAAAAAGTGGCGACACCATCGGTTGCTTTTATATTGAAAGCCCTGCAATGCGAGGCTTATTAAAAAAATTACATTGCGATAATTATTTAAGTTTAGTTGCTGCTTCAAGTATTATTCGACCGGGTGTAGCACAAAGCGGAATGATGAAAGCCTATATTGAACGTTTCCATCACCCTGAAAAGACGGTGTATTTACATCCTATAATGGAACAACAATTAAAAGAAACTTACGGTGTAATGGTTTATCAGGAAGATGTTTTAAAAGTGGGGCATCACTTTGGGGGATTAGATTTAGCGGATGCAGATGTTTTGCGACGTATGATGAGTGGAAAAAGCAGAAACAAAAAACACTTATTAGAAATTGAAACTAAATATTTTGAACATTGCGCTCAAATGGGTTACCCCGAAACGATTGCAAAAGAAGTATGGCGACAAATAGAATCTTTTGCAGGTTATAGTTTTTCAAAAGCACATTCAGCATCGTATGCAGTTGAAAGTTACCAAAGTTTGTATTTAAAAACCTATTACCCTTTAGAATTTATGGTAGCGGTAATAAACAATTTTGGTGGCTTTTATTCTACTCGTATATACATAAATGAAGCTCGCAAAGGTGGTGGCATTATTCACGTTCCCTGTATAAATAAAAGCACCTACACCACCACTATTTATGACAAAGATATTTACTTAGGGTTTATTCATATTAAATCGTTAGAAAGTAACATAGCCCAATTAATAGAAATTGAACGTGAAAAAAATGGGGCATACATAGGCTTAATAGATTTTATAGAACGCACTAAAATTGGAATAGAAAGTTTACAACTATTAATTCGCTTAAATTGTTTTCGATTTACAAACATAAATAAACGGCAACTTTTAATGGAAGCACATTTGTATTATCAATCTGCAAAGAAACCAGTGTTAAGTGAAGTATTATTTAAAATACCTTTAAGCGATTGGGAGTTTCCACAACTAAGTGAAAATAAAATAAACGATGTGTACGATGAACTCGAACTATTAGAATACCCAATTACCTTAAACGAATTTGATTTATTAAAAACAAAAAAACGAAGCGAAATAAACGCGAAAAATTTATTGATTTATGTTGGGCAAAAAATTAAAATAATGGGTAATTACGTTACTTATAAACCCGTTAGAACAAAAACAGGCAATCTTATGGCATTTGGTACGTTTTTAGATGACGAAGGAAATTTTTTTGATACCACACATTTTTCAAATAGCTTAAAAGCGTTTCCTTTTAATGGTAACGGCATTTATTACATTTTAGGTAAAGTAGTACAAGAGTTTGGCTTCCCAAGTATTGAAGTGGAAAAAATGGCGAGGTTGGAGGTTTTGAAGAGGGTTTAAAAACTGATACATGTGTTCGTAAGTGTTGTATGTCGTCACAAACTAATCTCACTACATAAAAACGATCTATTACTAAACTACTTTTTATAAAACAATTACGAGCGGCTAATGCCATATTGGGCACCATGTCTAAGCTTATTTCTTTTACTTTTTTTCTACTTTCTAAAGGGAGTTTTACCAGCACTTTTTCTATGGTTTTTTAAAACGGCAATACGTAATGATATTCGCCAATCCAAAAATGTTAAATCCTGATTTATTTACGCACTCTATTCTTTCGAGTAATTGTTCCAACACATCTTTACTTTTGTTGCAGTATTTACAGCATTACCAACTGTGGCAGAAGCAAAATTATCTATCCCTATTTCTGTATTATTTATATAATAATTTAATTTATTTTTTTAGAATAATAAAAGCCGGATTAGACTAATCCGGCTTATGAAAATTTTATACTTATTTTGCAAACCGTATCCCACTTTAGCTTCAGCTTTTTGTGTCGGTGCTTGGTGTTTTAAATAAGCATATCAAATAATTATAGTAAAGGTACATGCATTTTATTACTGTAATCGTTAATTTATGTTACGTCAACGTTATGTAATAATTTTCCGTTCAAAATCTTTAAACAGAAAATAAACAATTTCTTAAAACTCTTAAAAACTTGTTAATTAACTAACATCATTTTAAGATTTTAGTACATTAATTGTACAAATCCTTTAAATACCTGATTATCCTTATCGCCTAAGTTTAACAAGTAAAAATAAGTAGCTGGTGGTAATTTATTGTTTCCGGTTTTCCCTTCAGCGTTTGGTGCACCATCCCAAGTGTTTTTGTACGATTTTATTTTGTATACTAGGTTCCCCCAGCGGTTAAAAATAAATAATTCATTGTCAGGAAAATATTCTATTCCTTTAATATTAAATATATCGTTTAATCCATCGCCATTTGGTGTTAATATTTCGGGAATAAATATGGTAGCAACATTTACATTAATTACAATAGTATCCGCATCACTGCACAAACCGTTTGATACACTTAACACAACTGTATATGTACCTGTGTTTACAAAAGTATTGTTTGGGCTATAAACTGTCGATGTATTACCATCTCCAAAATTCCAATTAATTATATTTCCTGTGGTAACACCTATGCTTGTATTTGTAAAGTTTACTGCTAATGGTGTTGGACCCGATAACGTAGATGAAGCAATGCCCGCCACTACATTATAATAATTTGCAGTAATAGGGGTAATACTACTTGTGCAACCGTTTAAAACGCCTTGTGCATAAAAAGTATATGTTCCAAAGCCTCCAAAGGTTGGCGAATAAGTATTTGAATTTGCTTGCAAAGTAGATGTTAACGATAAATCACTGTACCAATTTACACTTGCACCGGCGCCAAAATTAGCGCTTAACACTACACTTTGCCCCGAACAGGTTAAAGGATTAGTACTACTTATTAAGCTTGGGGTTTGGTTAACGTTTACGGTAGTTGTTGCCGTATTTGTACAACCATTTGCGTCAGTAACTGTTAAGGTATACATTCCGGCAGCATTTGTTTGTGCGTTATTTAGTGTAGGGTTTTGATTAGACGATACAAAACTATTAGGGCCATTCCATAAATAAAGCGAAGCTGTAGTTATACCAAATAAATTTATAGCATTACCTGTACAAAATGTATTACTCGTAACCCCTGCACTAGCTGTAACCAAACTTAATGGATATACAAAAACCGGAACTGTTAAGTTAGACGAACAATTATTTCCATCAGTTACGCTAATGGTATAATTTCCGGCGTTAGTTGTATTCGCATTGTTTAGTGTTTGATTAGCACCCACGGCATTATAAGATGCTGGTCCCGTCCAATTAATCGTTCCAATAGCGTTTGAAGTAAGGTTAATAGCACCATTAGTACACACACTATTATTAGTTGCAGAAGCGTTAAAAATTGGCAATCCATTAACCAAAACATTTACTAATGTATTAGTGCTACAGCCTGTAACCGTATTGCTTACCGAAATATTATACACACCACTACTTAATGTACTGGTGCCTGTAACTGTTGGATTTTGATTACTTGAAGAAAAACCATTTGGACCACTCCACGTATAATTTGTACCACCACTTGCATTTAAATTTATAGGATTGCCGGTACACACTGCCGAAGTGGTAGCAAATGCATTTGAGCTTGGATTTGCATTTATAGTTACACTTGTACTAGAAGTACCGATGCAACCTGCGCTATTTGTTACCATTAAACTATACACGCCCGAAGCACTATTTGCTGCACTTGTAATGGTTGGGTTTTGAGTAGATGAGGTATAACCTGCCGGTCCGTTCCAACTGTAGCTTGTGGCTGAACTTGCAAATAATAAAATAGAATTTCCAACACAATAATTTGGTGATGATGAATTTGCACTTGGTGTCGGATTGTTGTTTACCACTACAGTTACATTGGCTGCAGGCCCGCTACAACCCGCCGAAGAAGCAAATACTGAATACACACCGCTCATTAAATTTGTAGCACTTGTAATGGTTTGTGTTGCACCAGTAGTATTAAAACTATTAGGACCACTCCAATTAAAACTTGCACCACCTGTTGACGAACTGGCAAATAAGTTTATAGTACCTCCTACACATAACGACGTTGCGGTAGAATTGGCAGTAGGCATTGCCGGAGCACCTGGGTTAATAATAGAATAAGGACCGAAATTATTTTTACAACCATTTCCATCTGTAACTTGTAAGTTATAAGTACCTGCTGGTTGAGTATTTAAGTTTAAAGCATTTCCAACTACTGCACTGGCACCATTTGTCCAAGTATACGTTAAACTTGGAGCTCCTGAAACAACTGCGGATGTAATAGAACCTGTACTTGCCGAACAATTACTTGGGGCAATGTTTGGCGTACTTGTCATTGCAGGAATAGTTAATACCGTTAAATTACTTACTGCCGTATTACTACACCCTGTAGTAGCAGTACCAGTAACAGTATAACTTGTTGTAACCAATGGATTTACTGTTATGCTTGATGTACCGCTTGCACCTGTACTCCAATTGTATGTATTGCCACCACTTGCATTTAAAGTTGATGTTACATTTGAACACACCGACCCCGAATTAACTGAAACTACAGGCAAAGCATTAACACTTACTTGCGCAATGGCAGAATTTGTACAACTATTAGCCGCTGTACCTACCACAGTATAATTTGTTGTAGTGCTAGGCGATACAGCAGTTGTAAACGTTGTTGCACTATTGCTCCATACATAACTTGCACCACCACTGGCAGTAACTATACCAGTCTTACCAGCACAAATTGTTATAGACGTTGAATTTATAGTTGGTAACCCATTTACACCAACATTTATTGTAGCTGTTTTTGTACAGCCAAAAGTATTTGTTCCGGTAACGGTATAAACTGTTGCAGATGAAGGAGTAACGGTTATTACTGCATTGGTAAAAGATGGAGACGTCCATAAATAATTGCTTGCCCCACTTGCTGTTAATGTTGCACTACTACCCGAACAAATTGTGTTTGACGAAGCACTAATAGTTGTTGTAGGCACTGGGTTTACAGTAACAGTTGTAACGGTTGAATTAATACATCCAAAAGAACTGGTTCCCGTTAAAGTGTAAGAAGTATTTGATGAAAGAGTTACATTAATGGTAGTGGTGTTTACGCCTGTGTTCCATGTGTATGTAGATGCCCCACTTCCGGATAATGTTGTAGTTTGGGTGCCGCAAGTGGCTATAGCACTTCCTGAATTAATTAACACACTTGGTAAAGGATTTACAATAACTTGTTTAGTAAGTGTTTGTTTAAAACCGCATACGCCGCTTGCAATACAAGTGTACGTAATTGTAGTTCCGGGACTAACGGTTATACTTGATGTTGTTGCTCCTCCCGGAAACCATGTATAACTACTTGCACCGGCTGGGCCATATAATGTCGTACTTCCTCCTTGGCATATAGGAGTAATACCCGTAATGTTTGGAAAAGAAACTCCCGTTAAAGCAGTAATGGTGTAATTACAAATATCTCCTGCATACCCATCTATCATTAAATAATAACTGTTACCAACAGCTAAACTAGTTGCATTTAATGTAAAGGTTGAACTATTTTCTCTAAAATCACTTACTGGTGCAAAACCACAGCAGGCCGAAGAGGCGCTAAATATTTGCATTTGTAAACCACCGCTAGGGAAACCGCCTACCCAACAATTTCCAACCGCTACTTTAAATGAAGCAGTTGTACTTGCTGCAGTAAATTTAATCCACGAATTATTGTTTATTTGTACATCGTAAAAAGGAGAAGTAATTTTAGGTTGACCAACACCCCAGGGCCCCGCTAAACCAAACTGACCACCGGATGGTGTATTACTAGGAGCATAAGCATAAGTACCTGCTACTTCAGCATCGCCACGCATATTACAAGGCCTGTCAATGGTATAAGCAGCACTGGTAGAGCCTGAATAACCATTTAAATCACAAATATTTAAAGCGGTAGAACAATTATCGTTGGTGGGCGATTGCACACAAATGCCAAACGAGCCTTGAGCGGTTGCATAAGCAAAATAACGTAAATAGACTGTGCTACCTGCGGGTAAGCCAGTAGCAGCAATATAAGGTAATAAGTCATTTGCTGAACCGGGGTAAGCAGTATAATCATCCGAACAAGCTATTTGTGTTAGAGCGGAACAACTTGCACCACTGTATAAAACCATTACACCATCAGTAATAAAACCTGCACCTAAGTTTGGTTGTGGTGTAACATATATGTTACCACTTACCGGTACAATAATTTTAAACCAAACATCTTTTGTAGCCGCCGCAAATCCACCCATAAATGGAGATAAGCCGCCGGCACAACTTGCCGGAGCAGGCGCTAAAGTAGTGCCTGTTTGTGTAGCGCCTACCGTACTAAATTGTAAATAATTACAATCGGCTGTTACAGTTGGTAATTGTATTGCCCCGCAGGGGTTATCATTAGGCTGTCCCGCACCAATGGCAGCACCACTCACACAAATATTAAACGAAAAACCACCACTTGCATAATAATCATAAACACGTACATAATAGGTAGCACCTGGCACTAAACCAACAGCGGTAACGCTTTCAGTTCCTGCGGTAAAACCAACGTCTGTGCAACTAATTGAGGTTAATGCACCACACGATCCGCTAAACAATTCTAAAACGGCATCCATACCGGCTGATGGAGTTACTTGAATAGTTTGTGTGTAATTATTTGCAGTAAAACTAAACCAAACGTCATCGTCACTAGTACCAACACAGCCAATTTGCGATTGAGTAGCGCCATAACTGCTTGCGCCCACATTTACACAGCTTGCATTTACCGATAAACCCGTTGCACCTGCACATCCATCGTTACTGGGTGCAATAGGCGGGTTTGTTAAACACGTTGTAAAATTATTAGAACCACTGCCTGCGTAATAATCAAAAATACGAATGTAATAGGTGTTGCCAATTGTTAAGCCACTTATCAATCCGCTTTCTATACCACCGGCTAATGTAGCATCAATACATAAAATAGATGTTAAACCGAAACAAGTACCTGAAAAAGCCTCTACCACTGCATCAAAACCACCGGATCCAACAATATTAATGGAATGACTAGTAGCTGTTGCAACAAATTTATACCACACATCATCGTCTGCATTACCAACACAACCGGCAAAAGATAAGGTTGCACCTAAAGATGTACCACTGTAGGGTGTGCCGCAGGTGGGGCTAACAGTAATAGTTGGAGCTGTAGCGCAATTATCGCTTTGCGAAAATAAGTCGCCAACGCACAAAACTGTAATAAAAGCAAATAGAATTTTTTTCATTTATAAATAATTTATTATTCGGTAACCGTAAATTCTAATGGAGTAATATTATAGGATAGAATAAGTTTTTTTAGTTCAAATAAATTAAAGCCACTTTCGTCACCTTCTGAAGTTTTAGGTCTTTCTGATACACTAAAAAATAATTCACCCGCTTTTGAGTCTGATTTATATTTTACTTTAGCTGAGGTTACATCAGTTAATTTTAATACACTTTCTTCAAATTGTGTTTTTGTTTGCGGAGATAATTCTCCACTAAATGTATAATGGCAGTTTTTTTTAATTGATGTTGAACTTTTTGTTTGCGAAAAACCAGCTATGGAAAGTAAACAAAAAAGTAAAAAAAGAGTAAGTTTAAATTGACGCATATTGATAATGTAAATGATTAATTATTAAACTTTTATAAGGTTAGCAAAGATATAAATAAATAGCACTTAAAAAAGCGTGTAACCAATAGTTTCACTTAAAATTAAACGTATTTTTACCTAAAACGATTAAATTAATTTTACTTAAATGATTTAGTAAAAATTAATATATTTAATTTTTTTAAATACGTTTTATATAAAGTACTTTTTATTTGAAATTTAGTAACAAAATAATAATGTTGATTGTAATTAGCTTACTGCAATTACATGTTTTTTCTATTAATAAAGATTCATTATTAAAAATAATTAATAATCCTATTTCTGCAGATACAGCAAAATTTTACGCTTATTACGATTTAGGTTGGGAATATATATATACAGATGCTGATTCTGCATATCTGTTGGCTAAAAAAGCATATTCATTATTAAAAAAAAGTAAATTAAATGCTCAACAACCAAAAATTACAAATTTGCTGGGAGCTTGCTTTCAAGTAAAAGGTAATTATGTACAAGCTATAGAATACTACCAGCAATCGTTAAATTATGGCGAAAAAACTAAACATAATGAAACGATTTTAACGGCATATAGTAACATTGGCGCTTTGTATATTAATTTAAATAATTATAAAAAAGCTTTACAATACCAATTAAAAGCACTTCCTATTGCCGAAAAAGACAAAGTGATGACAAGCTTGCCAAGCATATATAATAATTTATCTTTAATTTATAATAATTCAAATGATAATACAAAAGCTTTAGAATACGGTTTAAAAAGTTTAGAGCTTTACCAAAAGCAAAATAATAAAAATGGTATCTGTTCTGCAACCGGTAATATTGGTTTAGCTTATTACAGCACAAAACAATATGATAAAGCCTTAGAAAATTTTTTAATATGTTATAAAGTAAGTGGCGAAATTGAAAATTTTTACGAGAAAGGTAGGGCTGCTTTAGATATTGGAGAAATTTATGCTTTAAAAAATAATGATATTGAAGCTTTAAAATATTATTTAGTAGCAAAAGAAATATCTTCCGAAAGCGATAACCTTGAAACCATAGTTGATGCCGTAAAAAGATTATATAAAATTTATAAGAAAAAAGGAGATAAGGTAAGAGCACTTGAAAATTTTGAAGAATATGTTATTTTACAAGAAAGATTAAATGATAATTTAAGGCAGGAAGAGGTTAGTAAGCGCGAAATGGAATTTGAATTTAATAAACGCAGTGTGCGCGATAGCATTAAAAATGCAGAGGACGCTAAAGTTAAAGATTTACAATTAAAAGCAAATAAAGCACAAATACAAAACGATAAATTATTAAAAATTGCTTTATCTGTTGGACTAACACTTGTTATTGTTTTTGGACTCATAATTTTTAACAGGTTTAGAATTATTAGTAAACAAAAACAAATTATTGAAGCTAAAGAAAAACAAACCCAAGAGCAAAAAGACGTAATTGAAAATAAAAATAAAGAAATTTTAGATTCTATAAACTATGCTAAACGTATTCAAATAGGACTTTTAGCAAATAGAAAAATATTAAATGAAAATTTAAATCCCGAAAACTATTTTATTTTATTTAAACCTAAGGATATTGTAAGCGGAGATTTTTATTGGACTACTGAAATTAACGGACTATTTTATTTAGCTATTTGCGATAGTACCGGACACGGCGTTCCAGGAGCTTTTATGAGCCTTTTAAATATGTCGTTTTTAAGCGAAGCTATTAAAGAAAAAGGAATTTTACAACCCAACAAAGTGTTCGATTACGTGCGTCAGCGTTTAATAGATACCATTAGCTCCGAAGGGCAGCAAGATGGTTTTGATGGTGTTTTATTGTGTTTTAACAAATCCGAAAATACGATTACTTATGCGGCAGCTAATAACTCGCCTGTTGTTATTTCTAAAACTAATAACACAACCGAAATTGTAATTACTCATTTACCTTATGATAAAATGCCTGTTGGTAAAGGCGAACGCATAGATAATTTTAATTTACATACTATTAATTTAAATACCAATCAGTTTTTATATTTGTACACAGATGGTTACCCCAATCAGTTTGGCGGACCAAATGGCAAAAAATTCAAATCAAAACAGTTAAACGAATTACTTTTAGCCATTTTTAATTTATCGCTAACTCAGCAATCCGATTTATTAAATAATAAATTAGAAAACTGGAAAGGAAACTTGGAACAGGTGGACGATGTTTGCGTTATCGGAATAAAATTATAAAAACGCAAACGAAGTCAGTTTATCCTGAGCGAAGTCGAAGGAATGTTTGCGTTATTGGAATAAAATTATAAAAACGCAAACGAAGTCAGTTTATCTTGAGCGAAGTCGAAGGAATGTTTGCGTTATCGGAATAAAATTATAAAAACGCGAACGAAGTCAGTTTATCCTGAGCGAGGTCGAAGGAATGTTTGCGTTATTGGAATAAAATTATAAAAACGTGAACGAAGTCAGTTTATCCTGAGCGAAGTCGAAGGAATGTTTGCGGTGCAGGAATAAAATTGTAATGGAACGCAGATAAAAACTAATAAATTTCTCAGCGCAACTTTGTGACCTCTGTGTCTTTGTAAGTAAAAAAAACTTTAACATTTTAATAATTTTCACTTAAACTTAAAATTCAAAAATGCTTCGTTTAAAATTTAAATCCCATCTAAATCCCAATTAAATAAGCCTAACTACGCCTTAAGAAATTAACAATCCGTTTTTAATATCCTTTACTTTAATTAACATTGCTTTGTTTGTTTATAATAAAACAGTACAACTTTCTGCCTCAATAACTTACCTATTTTTATGAAATATAATTAACATAATTAAAAAAATGTGAAGATAAAATTATTAAGTATGAAATAACCACTATGCTAAAAAAACAAAAAGTGGCTATACCAAATGGCAATTAAAAAATAATAATTACAACATATGAATGCAGAAAATATAAAATCAGAATTACAGCAAGTGTTAGATAATGATGTTGCTTTACGTAAAGAGTTTACCGATCTTAAACGTTCGTTAGGCGATTACCGCAACCAGCTAATTATGCGCGAAGAAGATTGTAAACGTCTGCAGGTTACAATTGATGTGCTTAACACCAAATTAGTAGTTGTTGAACGAGACAATACAAATTACAAAGCCGAGTTAACTTCGTTTAAAGAATTACGTAGTTCAATAAAAGAACAATTACAAGAAAAACAAATCGAAATTGACGCACGTTTAACAGAAATTGAAGGTTTGCGCAAAGATTTAAATTCTATTGCAAGCGATTACGAATTAAAAATTGAAGGCATAAAAGACGATGCAACTATTGAATTAAATAAAGTAAAAGAAGAATATTCTATTCAAATAAACGAATTACGCAGCAACACACATTATAAAGAAAGCGGATTAAAAGAAGAGTTTGAAAACCGTGCCAATCAAATGGCTACAGAGTGGGCTGATAAAGAACAAGCTATTACCATTAATCATCAGGAAGAAATTTTTAATGTAAAAAGTAACTACGAACAACAAATTACATTTTTAAAAAACGATTACAACAACCAAATTTCTAATTCAAACCATGCTAGCGGTTCGCAACTTAGCGCGCTTACAAATTCGCATACCTTTGCCATTAATAAATTAAACGAAGATTACACTCATAAAATTGAAAGCCTTGAGTTTGGTTACAAAACCGAAATCAGCAGCTTAAAATTGCAATTAGAAGAACAACGCAGCCAACTTTCTTCACAATTTACAGCGCAAATAAATACTTTAACCGAAGAGTTTACAAGTAAAGAACAAAATTTAATTCAAAATTACGAAACGCAAATCGAAGAATTAAAAAACTTAACGTCTTCGTCAACCAATGATTTAACAACCGCTTACCAATCTCAAATACATTCGTTAACTGAAGAATTTACAGGCAAAGAACAAAACATAATTTCGAATTACGAAACGCAATTATCAGAATTACGCAGCTTAACTTCTTCTTCAACCAGCGAATTAAATTCAACCTATCAAACTCAAATTAATGATTTAAAATCGACTCACGAACTTTTTGTGTCTGATTTAACCGAAACACATTCGCAACAACTGCAAAGTTTATCAGCCGGATACGAAGAAAAATTATCTAATACTTTAATTCATTCTAATCATCAAAATACCAAGTTAACCGAAGAGTTAAGCAAAGCGCAAACAGATGGAGAGCATTTTAATGCGAAAATTACTGAGCTAAGTACTCACATCGAGTCGCAAAATGCAATTGTTGAAGACTTGTCGACACAATTATTAAACACACAACAGTATTTAAAAAATGAAGTTGATCGTTTTGTGAATTTAAATTTAGACTTTGAATCGTTTAAACAAAACAGCACATTATCAAATTCAGAACAAGTAAATCAATTAAACGCTCAGATAGAAAGTTTAAATACCGAGTTACAAAACTTAGGTGTATTATTTGAAACAACTGCTAATTCTTTATCAGATACTGAAACTAAATTAGAAGCAACAACTCAGGAATTAATCCAGTCTAACCAAACAATTGGCGAATTAACCAACCAAGTTGGCGAATTTAAATCTACTCTATATAACAAAGAAATTGAATTCGAAAATTTTAAAACAGAATTAGAAAATTCAACTAACGAAACTATTTTAAATACTAAAACAGAATTTGAATCCTTAAAATCTGATTTTGAAAACGATAGTTTACAAAAATTATCGTATCAGGAAATTGAGTTTCAAAAATTATTAGCCGAAAACACAAACTTAATTAACGAAATAGATTTAGCACAAGATAAAGTTGAAGCACATGAATCGGAAATAGAATTATTAAAAGTAGAATTAAACGAACTGGCTACTCAAAGTATTTCTCGTGCCGAAGAATTAAAAGAAACCTTATCTGCCAAAAATTTTGAAATTACAAACTTACAAGGTAATAGTGCTGCGTTAACTTTTGAAGTAGAACAGTTAAAATCAGAGTTAGAAAGTCTACAAAACCAGTTACAGTTTAGCTCCCAGTCAAACGAACAATTAACAGCCTTACAACATAATTACGAAACGTTAAATACCGAGAAACATAATTTGTTATCAGAAATAAATTTGTTGCACGAAACTATTAATGGTTTAAATTTATCGGTTAGCGAATTAAGTTCTAAAATTTCTTCTTACGAAACTCAAATTGAAACACTAAAATCATCAACCAAAGTAGAAGAACAAGAAGCGTTTATTGACAGATTATTTTTACAAATAGATGAATTAAGCCACCAACGCCTTTCGCTTTTAGATGAAAAAGAACAAATGGCGAACCAATTACTAAAAATGAATGATGTGGTGGGTGAATTATCGCAAAATATTGATAGTCAGAATATTAACGTAACCGACTTGAATAATCATAGAAAAAACATTATTTTAGCAAACGGTTCAAATGCGGGTACCGAAAAATCGCAAATGAAACTACAAATAAACGATTTGGTGCGTGAAATTGATAAGTGCATAGCGTTGTTAAGTGCTTAATTTAACGCCCTTTTTAAATGGATGAAGTAAACATAAAAGTTGAAATTGCCGGAAGTATTTTTCCCTTAAAAGTAAATACTGATGACGAAACAAACATTAAAGAGGCCGTTAGTTTAATAAATACAAAAATTGCCGAGTTTGAAAAAACATACGCAGTTAAAGATAAAAAAGATGTGTTGAGTATGGTGATGTTACAATTAGTGTCACAACTATATAAACAAGCCAATACCTCGCAGATGGAGTTAAGCAATTTAAAAAAAGTATTACAAGATGTTGAGGATATGTTACGACAACATCAAGACAACATCAGTAATATCAACGATTTGTAAGTCAATTTTAGTAATTAAAATAGTATAATATGTTACGCTAAATTGTCACCCTGAGCGAAGTCGAAGGGTAACCGAAGTGTGAGTTTGGTGTTAACTATTTTAATTTTTTATACGCACAAAGTCTAAAAAACTTAATAGGTTTTTATGCTTTGTGCGTTTTTATTTATAAATTAAACAAGGAAGCCTCTAAAAAATTAGATTTTTTTAGGCTTCTAAAAAGAAAAGAGAGGAAAAAAATGATTTTAACAATAGTATTCATCGCCGCAGCTTTAATAGTTGGTGTAATAGCAGGATTTATGATTGCCGGCAGCCGATTAAACGCAAGTGCAAGTAAAGAAAAAGAAAACCTTATTAAGGAAGCCGAAGTAAAATCGGAGGCTGTAAAACAAGAAAAAATATTGCAGGCAAAAGAAAAATTTTTGCAATTAAAAACCGAACACGAAAAATCTGTTCAGGAAA
>JAYVGH010000136.1:0-42047 GCA_043772435.1 Bacteroidota bacterium | reverse complement strand
AATTTGTACCGCTAACTGTACCGGCATTACCTGATAATCCCCAGTTTTTACTTCCGTCACCTGCCAGGGCAATCCATTCCGTTCCATCCCAATAGTAATAACCGGGTATAACATTATTAGGTGTAACACCGGCAGTTGCAGTATTGTAAACCATTAAACTAGTTGCTGCACCAGCTCCAATAGGCGCATTATTATTTGTTGCAACTAACGATACACGGGGTATTAATAAGCCTTTTGTTGTATTTACAATATCTAACATGGCACTTGCATTAGGAGCAGCACCGGTTGTACTAATACCCACATTTTGAGCAAAAGTAAGTTGTGTTATGTAAAGTAATAAAATTAGTATTTTATGCATTTTTGTGTGAAAGTGTTTTTACGGCATCAAAATGATAGTTATTGAAAACAGCACCACGGGTAAAAATTTTATTCGATTCAGTAATGCAGAGCCGAGTATCTTTTTTATGCCTTAAACCGTTAATAAAATTCATTTGTAATTTTTTTATATTATCATTAAACCGCCCGCGATTTATTTTTTTTTCCTTAAAAAATTAGTTGTATTGGTTGCATTTTTAATAGTTAGACAATCTTTAACTATTTTAAAATCGGCTATATCTTGTTCATCTTTATTAACTGTTGTTATTATTTTAATAAATCCATTTATAATTTCAAGCCTGGAGGGTAACTCAGGTTGTGGTTTTGAATCGAAATAAAAAATGGTGTGTCCGTTGTACGTTTTGTCAGATAATTTGATGGATACTTCTACCTTTCCAAATAAATCATCATCAAAATACCAATTACCATTTAAATTGTTTACCAATGCTTTCAGTAGAGTTGCCGTATCAGTTTTTGTTAAGTGAGTATAATTCGGGAATTCATCCTTTATTTTTTCATTCGGTGTAGTGTGGTTTGTTGTTTCCAATGTTTTAGAATGTGTCTGTGAATAAAAATGTTTAATTAATAATAGCAGAAATAGTGTAATAAATATACGTTTACTCATTGTTGGGTTCGTGCTGAGATATTCAGGAGAATTTTTATTTGTAAAAAACCAAAGTTCCGGTTAACATACCGGCATTTGCATATTCGCCCACATTTAAGTTTGTATAAAATCCGCTATTGGTTTGGGCCGACAAACTAATACCGGCAAGGTTAACCGAGTATTTGTTTCCGGATACAACGATTGTCATCGTTCCAGATGAATTTGAAGAATCCCAATCAAATAAACCACCAGAAATTTGTTCAGAAAAACTCATACTGACGTGTGCAGGGTTAGTATCAATAGAGTTATAAGCTACCAGCGTATACGTAGTGGTTTGTGATGGTAAGGTTTGGATGTTAAACGATGCTTCAAAAACCCGCAAGGTTTTAGTTTGATCGTTTGCCCCAATATAATTAACCCCACCGGCTAAACTCCAACCACATGAGCCCGATATTACCATAGTTTTTGAGCCGGAAGTTAACGTAATTGATGCTACACTAACGGGAGTTACCGAGGTAGTTGTTGAAGTAGTTGCTGTTGCTGCCGGCACTTCTCCTTGTTCGGAAGGAGTCTTTTTTTTACAGGACGCAAAAACAACAAAAGCGGAAATAAATATAATGGTTATTTTCATAATGCTGAATAAATGGTTACGTCACAAAAGTCGAACATTAAAAAACATTAAAAAATAGCTAATAGATGAAGGTCTTATTTAATAGATGAATGACTTTGAATGAAAAACACTAGCTTTGAAATAACTTTTTTAATGCAAAAATATAACTGTATAATTATTGATGATGATGAAATTGACCGACTAACGGTTCTTTCATATACAAAAAAATTTCCTGAGCTAAGAATTGCGGGTGTTTTTGAATCGACCCATGATGCCTCTGCATTAATTGAAGAGCAGAAAATTGATATATTATTTTTAGATATTGATATGCCATTAGTGAGCGGACTCGAATTCAGAAAAAAAATGTTGCACATTCCTGTATGTGTTTTTATCACAGCGCATCCTGAACATGCCGTTGAAAGTTTCGAAGTAGATACACTAGATTTTATAATTAAGCCATTGAAATTAGATCGATTTTCGAAAACTGTGAGCCGTATCAATGAATTTATGGAAGTAAAGCATAAAGCAGCACTACTAGAAAAAGATTTTGATTTAGATACAATTTATATTAAAGAAGGCCATGAAAAAGTAAAGATTAAACTTTACGATATCTTATATTTAGAGGCATTAAAGGATTATACTTTACTCATTACAAACCAAAAAAGACATTGTGTGTTATCGAGCATTGGCAATATTTTGAAAGAAAAGCATTTTAAATCATTTATAAGAGTTCACCGGAGTTATGCTGTGCAAAGGCAATTTGTTAAGAAAATAAGCACTACCGAAATTGAATTAAATAACAACGCTGTTATTCCTGTAGGGAGAAGTTACAAGGATAATTTAGCGATCCTGTTTTAAAAATTGATTTCCGATTATTTATTGGACACACTTATAAGATAGGTAGCTTTGATAAGTTCCTTGCTTGAAATCAAAAAATATACCTACACTGCCCCAAATGCAAACTATACTATATTGTTCGTTATCGAGATTATTATCCCAATTAAATTTTGTATCGTCATTCATTTGCCATGCAATCCAAAAGGTTTCAAAATCACGGTTATTTGCCCATGGTATTCGTTCTTTATGTTCTGTTTCAATTTCAAAATTAATTTCTTTTACTGTATCATTTTCAATAGTAAAATAAAATTTGAAGAATAAATTATCCATTTCAAATAGTGAAGTGGTGTAATAACAATTTGATATATATGCACTTTGTATCAATTTCTCTTTTCCAAAATGTTGTTCCAAAGCATTTTGAGTTGTTTGGTTAGATACAATAAATCCATTGTTTATTGTAAATTCTCCATTAGCTTTATTTATAAGTTTTTTGTGCATGTTTTTACTGCTGATGAAATTTCCTGAATGTTAAACTAATACGGGAAGTTAGATTATCAAGTGATTTTAGAACCCCGTGCCGAAAGTAATTTTGCGTTTCTCCATGCATCGTTATAATGCAACCGTGCTGCAGTTTGATTGTTACTCCCGAATATAAATTATCATTTACTTCATTTTTTAATTTCTTAGGGGTGATATTTAATTCACGCGGAAATCTTTGATCTTCACACAAAGTAATAATTGTAATGCCTGTATCCGGAACAATTCCATTTTGACAATCACTATGCGCGGCGATGTAATCTTTACCATTTGCATACCAATTTACAATGACTTGATTGTATTTAGATATTTCTCCTTTGTCGTTTAAAAAATTTAGAAACTTTTGAAACGGAACAGGTAATTCCAGGTTTTCAAATTTTTCAAGGCCCGAATACATATAACTCCGTTGTTGATTTGGCTCTCGAACCGGCTGATGTAAATAACTCCGATGCCAACGTGGAGAAATAAATTCTTCATTATTAAACATTACTATTTTGCCGCGTTCTGATGGATGAATATCAAATAGTGTTTGATAATATTGACTTGAATAATGTATTAAGCCATCTGAGAGCCATTCAATCGTAATCCAGGAAGACTTACTTTCTGACAAATAAATTTTGGTGAATTTTGCTTTTATTGAAGGAGAAATAGAAAGCATTTCTTTTTTAATCTCCGGAGTTTCCACTTCAATAGTATTTTTTTCTAATAATAGCATATATAATTTAATTCATAAAAATATTTGGAAAAAATTCTTTTTTAAATGATACAGTTAAATTTTTTAGATTTTTGTTGCCGTATTTTTTGATTTTAATCAGTAGAAATTAATTAATTTGTTTGTCATTTTCAGCGCTTTTATCTCTTTTGAAAACTGCTTTTTCTGTATATCGTCAAAAAATAAAGCCCGCAATTTTTTTAAATTTTTAAGTTGTGTAGGAAATTTTTTTAGTGGGTTTTTTTCTAAGTACAGCATTTCCAAATCTTTTAACTCACCTATTTCTTCAGGCAATTCCTCTATTAAATTTTCTTTTAGATTTAAGGTATCCAGTTTTTTAAGCTGTCCTATTTCTTTGGGTACGCTTGGGATTTGGTTATTAGTCAAATCTAAAAAATGTAAAATTTCCATGTTCGCAAGCCCCTGTGGAAACACTTGAAACTGATTATTCGCCAAAAATAATACTTTTAACTTTTTCATTCCTGCCATCTCCTTGGGGAGATTTTCAAGTTCGTTATCATTGAGTTGTAGCCAATCCAACTTGTGCAAATTTCCAATTTCTTTAGGAAGGCTTTTAAGTTTATTTTCGTGAAGATATAAATGAGTAATATTTTTAAGTTGTCCAATTTCTTTGGGAAGATCTTTTAATACATTTTTTTGCAATTCTAACATTTCCAAATTAGTCAAATCACCTATTTTAGATGAAATATCTTTAAGATTATTTCTATATACACCCAAATACACCAAACTTTTTATTTTCCAAACGATTGCATTTTCTCTGCTAACCAAATCCGCAAAATTACTGTCAGAAAGTGTTAAGTGGGTTAAATTTTTTAAGGAAGCCAATTCGTCAGGCAAATCTGTAAGTTGATTAAACCCTACATCTAAAACTTTTAAACTATTCAGAGTACCAATTTCTTTGGGAATATTTTTAAGCTCATTTCCCCAAAGTTTTAAGGTTGTAAGATTTTTCAAGTTTCCCATTTCGGCAGGAATACTTTTTAACTCATTATCTGATAAATCCAATTCAGATAATTCTTGCAAAAATTCTATTTCTTTCGGAATTGCTTGCAGCGCGTTGCTATTAAATTCTATTTTACTAAGTTTAGAAAGTTCTCCAATTTCTTTGGGCAGATGTATTAATCCACAGCTATCATAACGCAATGTTTTTAATTCTTTCAGGTGTTTTATTGATTTTGGAATGAAGGTAATATTTTTTTGGTCTTGATATTCAATTGCATCTAACATAAAAATTCCTTCTAAAAAATCATCACCATATTTATTATCTTCAAACCAGTTTTCCTGACGCTCATGGGTTTTAAGGTAGAAGTACAACTCCTCATAATCTTCCAAAGTCATATCAAAATGTGCCTCAAACTCTTTTCTGTAATTTAAAGCATCAATAAACGCTTTCTTTATATTTTCAGAATCATTGCTGTTGAGCAATCCAAGCAAAATTTCAAACTCTTTTGTCATTTTTTATCTTTCGCATCAAATGCTATTTGTAAATCATTGCAAAGCTCTTCACCACTTCCATCTCCGGTATGGTCATCAAACGACCATTGGCACATGGCGGCAAGTGTATCTTTGGTTGTTCCTGCAAAAAAAACATTCGCCGTATCTACTATATAAACCCAACATTCGTACAACACTATATTTGGTTTATCAGCTTCTACTACATCCCACAATTCAACAACAGATTCTTCCATGTCGCCATCGCCACTTTGTTCTAAAAAATGTTCGGGAGTTGTAAACTCTTTTCCATAGCCAAGTGTAGCAATAATTGCCATTTGTTGCAATTGAATATTGCTTAGCTCTTTGTAGTTTTCTGCGGTAATTTGTCTCTGATTTGTGAATTTCAAATTTGCCATTTTTTTTATTTTTTATTATCAAATGCCTTTTGTAAATCATCGCAAAGCTCTTTATTACTTCCATCTTCAGAACGATCGCCAAAAGACCATTGACTCATTGCTGCCAACGTATTTTTAGATGTTGCTGCAAAAAACACATTAGCGGTATCTGATAAATACACCCAACATTCGTAGAGCACTAACTTTGGTTTTGATGCGTCTATAACATCCCACAACTCAACAATTCCCTCATCTATGTCACCATCGCCACTTTGTTTTAAAAATTGTTTAGCCGTTTTATATCTTTTGCCAAATCCTAAAGTGGCTGCGAGGCCCATTTGTTGTAAGTGAATTTCACTTAGCGCTTCGTAATTTTCGGCGTTAATTTCTCTGCAATTTGAAAATTCTAATTTTGCCATGATTTTTTTTTATTTATTCTAAATGCTATTTTTTTATGATTGTGTATAATTAATATTACAGGTTGTACTTAAATTATGGAAATCATAATAAGTTCCTACCTTGCCCCAGTCGTATCTTTTAAAATCTCCTTTCATTTGTTTAGCCATCCATTGTTCCATAAATTTCCCTTCTTTTATTTGCTCTTGTTCGTTAAAATTATCCCAATTGTTGCTGGCATCATAAGGCTTATCCTTCAAAACAAAACTTATGCTTGTTATAGTAGTATTAAAAAAATAAAATGTAATTATAAAATAGAAGTCGCTAATTTTTAAATTATCAACCCTATAATTAACATGCCCATTTTTCATATCTGATACTTGCATTTTATTTTCACCAAAATGATTTGCTAACTCATTAATCGTAGTTGTATTTGAAACAACAAAGTCATTGTTTATAGTAAACTCTCCTGTTGCTGGATTTATAATCTGCTTAAACATAATTTATAGCGTTTTTAAAATTTTCTAAAAGTTAAACTCATTCGAGATGTTAGATTCTCAAACGCTTTTAAAACACCATGTTTAAAATTGTTTTGAGTTTCGCCGTGCATGGTAATAATACAACCGTGTTTTAATTTAATTTTTACATGTGCATATAAATTGTCATTAGTTTCATTTTTTAAATTCTTTGGTGTAATTTTTAACTCACGGGGAGATTTTTCATCTTCACACAATGTAATAATTGCAATGCTTGCGTTAGGTGCCATTCCTTTTTGGCAATCGCTATGCTGTGCGATATAATCCGTGCCATTTGCATACCAGTTCGCAATAACTTGATTGTATTTATGCGTTTCTTCTTTCTCGTTCAAAAAATCAAGAAATTTTTGAAAAGGAAGGGGTAATGACAAAACTTTAAAGCTCTCCATACCCGAATACATATAAGATACCTTTCCAGGCTCTCGTTTGGGTTGATGCAAATAACTGCGATGCCAGCGAGATGATAGACATTCCACATCATACATGACGATTATTCCTTTTTGTAAGGGATGAATACTAAATAACTCATGATAATTTTCAGTTGAATACTGAATTAACTCTTCCGAAAGCCATTCAATCGTTATCCACGATGATTTACTTTCTGACAAATAAATTTTTGAATATTTTGTTTTTATTGAGGGAATAATTTGTAATGATTCTTTCTCGATTGTTTGAGCTTCGGCTTCTATTTTAGTTTCTACTAACAGCATATTATGTAGTGTTAAGGTAAATGACATTTACTAACTAAATGCACTTTCTAATATTTCGGTAAAATTTTCAGGTAACTGGTTGTTAAAAACATTGTTATTTGCTTTCTCAAAAGCATAATCATTCATATAAATTTCAATATTATTTAGTGTATCGTGTTCAAAAATAGTTCCACAGTCTTCATTAAAGACCCAAAAGTCAAAAATAATTTTGTCTGTATCTTTATCAATAATATTATAAAAATAAGCAAATGCCCAGCCTCCCAATTCTTCTCGAAATAGATTAATAATGTTAGAGGTATCTATGTTTTCAGCATCACTTTCAATTAAATAAAGCGGCACACAGGCAATCAATTGTTCTTTTTGAATACTTGTTAATGAACTAAAATTATTAAGTTCAATTTTAAATTCTTCAATAAATTCAAATGTTATGTTGTCCATATTATTTTAAATTATGCGATAATAAAGGCATAGGAGCAACAGCTATAACGCCACTAGTCGTAGTTAAAATCCCTCCTACACCTTTAGCGTAATACGTTTGTGTAAATGCGTTCATCGACATCAAATTGCCGTTAATCAGATAACAGCTGTCCAATTCAACCATCGCCACGTTTTTATATTCTTTATCTTCAACCGTTTTGCTTTGCAAAATTTCTTTTACGGTATATTTATAAACGCAATCAATGCCATTCGCCTTAAATTTCACATCCCATGTATCACCTAACACTAAATTATCTTTTAATATCAGTTGCATATTCCCTTTTTCTAAGCCATCGCTAAAGTAATCACCATTTACTTTTTTTGTACCAGTATTTATAGGATTTAGCGAATTAGACATTAAAAAGACCCCATCATTATCCATGCTATCAACAGTTGTAACCATCTCTTCACCTGAATAATGTTTATACGTCCATGTGTTACCGACGGCTAATGGATAGTAAGCATTTTCATTATCTAAATCCTCGGCGGCAACAGGTTCTTCTTTGGCAAGGTCAGCAAACCAGTCGAATTGCTTATGTTCAATCCACTCTAAAAAATTAACGGTTGAGGCTTGTTCATTATTCCATTTTAATTCGGGATAAAGTTCAAAATAGGAGTCATCATCGTCATCGCCATAACTGCCCGACATGGTAACATTTCCATCAGCATCTGTGAGTTCATACGTTAATTTGTTAGCATTCATTTTTTGAAGGTACCAAACCTCGCCTGCACCATTGCCGTTTACGGGCATTATGTAATACCCGCCACAACCATACTCAGTTAAGAATAAATAACCACCGGCATTTTTATTTATTTTAATGGGTTGCGCCTTGGCGGAAGGATTATTTACTTTTTGAAGCAAATAATTATTTACCTGTTCGTCTGTAACAGGAAAAGGTTTTGAAAAATGATCGGAGTTTTTATCAAGATAATTAATAAAAGTACCATCATCTCTGCTGCCGCTGTTTAAAGACATTAATGCATCTTCAAAACTATTCATACCGTAAAACGGACCAACACCACCATTACTTACTATTTTTAAATATTGACGGTATTCTTCCGGCAATTTAAACTGATACTTTTTTTCGATCTCTAAAACTCCGTTTTCGGTAAGTGTTTTGTTTAATTTATAATGATGCATAAAAGCGCCAAACACAGTTTTATCCACATCCCATGCTTCAAAATTATACCACATTATTTTTACCGCAGTGAGTTTTTTATCAAGTTGCGCGTGTATATTGAACCAGTTTTTTTGCATGTCTTCTATCCAGTCAATAAAAGAGAGTGTTTTTATTTGATTTTCTACAAAACATATTTCAGGTAATAAATTAAAATAAAATTCGGTAGCACCACCCCTGTGTTGCCGCTCGGCTTTTGTAAGAATAAACACTTCATTTTTACAGGCGCCGTTTAAAGCTAATACGTAATAACTGTCACACGATATTTCACTTAAGAACAAATAACCGCCGGCGGTGGCGTCCATCATTAAAGGCGCTATTTCTTTTGTGGCATTTTTTATTTTATGCGTCAGGTATTCAACAATTTTTTCTTCAGTAACAAAAAAATCCAATTGGCAATGATTTGAATTCTCTCCTTTACCAAAGGGCTGCAGGCTCTCATTTAAAGAATACATTGTGCTATCAAAGCAAGGTCCACCATTAGATACATTTAACAGGTAATTTTTATATTCTTCAGGTAATTCAACACCATATTGTTGTTCAAAAGTTTCAATGGTTTTAGCATCTATAGCATTTTGCAAATTTTTTTGCTGCGAAAGTTTAGGGTCTTTGTTTTTAATGTTTAACCAATTTATTTTAATTGTTTCAATGCGGTCGTTTAAGGTCATAAAATTGAATTCTTTATAAGTTATTAAATATGAGATCTCTCCCAACTAAAATTTGCAAGTCCAAATATGAATTAACTATGATAAAAACCATATTTAAATAGAGCAACAACCATTTAAATAGACAAACAACCGTTTTTTCACTTATAAAAACTATCTTTAGATAGAATTTACTAACGAATTTTTTACCATACCGAAATTGAAAATGACCATGCTTTCATTGAAAGATCCAATAAAATTAATTTTTAAGTAATTGCATGAGGCTTTTAACGTTGTTGATACTGTTCTCAAATTGTCTGACTTCACAAACCATGAGCGATTCTATGTTTAATGAACTTCGTATTAACATTGAAGAAAAAGCCATTTCAATTGCCAATTATGATAAAAATTATTCAGATAGTTTGGTAAAATACGCTATCAGTAAAAAATCAGATAAACTATTAGCCGAGGCTTATTGCACAAAAGCCTTTGTAGTTATGAATGATAATTATGATAGCGCATTATATTACAACACAATATCTTTTAATATAAATCTTACACACAATAACAAAAAAGAATTAGCAAAAAACTACTTTAATTTTGGGTCTTTTTATTTTTCCAAGTCAGATTATATAAAAGCTATGGATTATTTTTTAAAATCGTTAGATATTGCTATTGAATTTAAAATGAAAGTGTGGATGCAAAAAAATTACCGCATGCTAAGTAGTTTATTAATTGCACAGCAAAATTTTCCTAAAGCCATAAGCTATGCGAAAAAAGCAACTGACCTAAATAAACAAAATACAGGAAATTTACTTTTGTTAGCCAGCGCTTATTTATCCAATAGTCAAATAGATTCTGCGGCGATTATATATAAACAAGCCTATGAATTAAGTGAAAAAATTAACAATAAGGCAATGATGGGCGAAGTACTTACAATGTGGTCCTTAATATATGATGAAGCTGATGTAATTAAGTCTATTGAATTAAAATTACAAGCTCGAAAAATACTACAAGACAGTAAACCCATAAGCACTGCAATGATAAATACTTTAGCCAACTTGGGCTGGATGCATTATCAATTAGCGATAAACGACTCGTTATTAAGACTAACATTAACAACACACTTACCGCATACTAAAAAGCAATTATTAGATAGCGCTGAATGGTATTATAAGCAAGCATTGTGGGTAGGCGAAAAAAACAATGATGGTAACATAACTGGTAAATTAAACTTTATAAAAGAATTAGCAAAAGTACAAGCCTATAAAGGAAATTACAATGATGCCTATAAAAACTTATTAGAATCCATGCAGCTAAATGATTCCGTTTTTTCTCAAGAAAATAAGAATGCCATTGCAAAAATAGAATCGCAAAAGGAAATTGATTTAAAAAATAAGGAGTTAGAATTAAACCTTATTACTTTACAAAATAAGGAAACACAAAAACACTTCTATATTGCAGGTTTATTCATTTTAAGCATTATTGGATTTTTGTTATTCTACCAAAATATGAATAGAAAACGCACCAACCAAACATTGCTAACATTAAACACCGAATTAGAACAGGCTAACAAAATTAAGGCTAGGTTTTTTAGCATATTAAATCATGACTTAAGAAGTCCGGTAGCCAATATTATTCATTTCTTACATCTACAAAGAGAAAATACTGATGTTATTGATGAAGCAACAAAAAAAAGGTTAGAACATAAAACTATTTCGTCTGCGGAAAATCTTCTAATTTCTATGGAGGATATATTGCTATGGAGTAAAGGCCAAATGGAAAACTTTCAGCCAATTTATAATACGATTGTTATTAATGAATTATTTGAAGATATTAAAAATCATTTTTCAAGTGTTGAAAACTGCCTTATAATTTTCGAGAATCCTCAAAATATAATCTTACACAGCGATGTAAATTGTTTAAAAACAATAATAAGGAACTTAACAGACAATGCAGTTAAAGTTTTGAAAAAAACAGCAGACGCAACTATTACCGTAAAGGCGTGGAAACTCGATGATAACAGTTTTTTATCAATAACCGATAATGGCCTTGGCGCCTCAAAAGAAAATTTAAAAGCATTGTATAATGATGAGGAAATTGCAGGGATAAATACCGGTCTTGGTTTCCACCTAATAAAAGACTTGGCAAAATTTATTAATTGTAAAATAAGTGTTAATTCATTTTCCAATAGGGGTACAAGTTTTATTTTATGTTTTAATTAAACAAATACTACTAAATTCAAACGATAAATTTATATTTAACTCAGTTCTATTCCCTTTAAATAAATTTTGTAGCATTCAGCATCATCTACCAAAGCTGCTGCATTAAAATGTTTGTAATGATGATTAACGAAATTAGAAATTGGACCTTTATTAGGTAAAGTTGTAATGTGCGACATAAAAAATAATTTAGGGCGTAAAGATAAAAATTTTTTAGAAACAGATAATTTCTATTTAATTCGCTTTAAAAAAACTCTTAATACTTAGTTAACATTAAATTATTCTTTAATATTTACATTTATAGCCTATTAAAATTATAAATCAAAAAAATGAAAAACATTTATTTAAACAAATTAAAAAAAGTAAGTACTAAAACTATATTTTTTAGTGCATTAGCATTAATTTCTGCCAATACAGCATCAGCACAATTTACCATAGGTAATATTACAGTTTTACAGATAGGAGATGGCGTAGCAACTTTAACCAACACGGGCAACCAAATTATTTTAAAAGAATTTACACCAATTGGAGCACCTGCTTTTTCAGTAGCTGTCCCAACCGGTTCAAATGCTCTACTAAATAGCGGTACCGCTACATCCGAAGGGGCTTTAAGCCTTTCATCTAACGGGAAATACTTAGTATTTGCGGGGTATAACACCCCAACTACAAACACTATTCCCTTGTCAAGCTCAAGCTCTAGCGTTATTCCAAGAGGAATTGCAACTATAAATAGCGTAGGCGTATATTCGTTAGTTACTACTAGTAATACTTTTTACTCAACTAATAATATTAGAGGCGCGGCATCTGATGGTGTAAATAACTTTTGGGGTGCGGGTGGCAATCAAGGTACAAATTATTTTGGAAATACAAATACTCCTGCAACTGTTCAAAATACTATTATCAATACAAGATCTATCTATTTAAATGGCAGTAACTTATTATTTTCTACCGGTTCGGGTACTTCCGGCATTTATTCTACACCTAGTGCATTTACAAGTGGTGGCCCTGTTTTACCTTACATAATTACTGCCGGTACAGGAACCGGTACAGCTAATCCTTATGCTTTTTATCAAAATTCAGGAGCTACAGTTATGTATGTTGCAGACGATAGAAATCTTAGTGGCGGCGGTGGCATTCAAAAATGGGTAAATAGTGGTACCTGGACATATTCTTATACTATTCCTACAGGTACAGTGGGTGCTAGAGGTGTAATTGCTAATTTTGGAGGTGCTTTTCCGGTTATATACGCTACAACTGCCGAAGGAACAGCTAATAGATTAGTTGTTATTGTAGATATTGGAGCAGGATCAACTGCAACCACTATTGCTACTTCGGGTACAAATACAATTTATAGAGGAGTTGCTTTTTCGCCAAGTTCATGCGCTGCGCCAAGTGTTTCAGTTGCGTCAACCAGTAGTGTGTTATGTGTTGGTCAATCGGCTACTTTAACTGCAAGTGGTGCTACAGGCTATTCTTGGAATACTGGTGCAACTACTTCAAGCATAGTAATTAGCCCTATTGTTGCAACTAGCTATACAGCTACCGGAACAAACACATGTAGTTCTGCTAGTACCGCTTTTAGTCAATCTGTTGCAAATTGTACAGGTATTAAAACTATTTCTTCAATTGGATTAGTTAAAATTTATCCTAATCCAGTTAAAGATGTTTTAAATATTAGTTTTGAAGAACAAGGTACTTACGTAATTACTATTGTTGATGCTATAGGTAAAGTGGTTTATACAAACACAGCCGATAAAAACTTTAGCGTTAATACGTCTAATTTAAATCAAGGTATTTATATTTTAAAAGTAAAATCGGCTCACGAACAAAACAATTATAAATTTATAAAAAACTAAATTTAATTTTTTTAATTATTTAAAAAGCCTTGATTTAACCATCTAGGCTTTTTTTTTGTAGATTGTAACAAAATTGATTTCGGAATTAGAACATACCGTAAAAAACAAATTACCCTTTAGCCCTAATGCTGATCAAACCATTGCAATAACAAAAATTTGCAAATTTATTTTTAACACATACGAGCGTAGTGTATTTATTTTAAAAGGTTATGCCGGTACAGGTAAAACTAATTTAATTGCCGCCTTTACAAAAGCATTGCCAACGGTAAAATGGAAAAGTGTATTGTTAGCACCAACAGGCCGCGCGGCAAAAGTACTTAGCGGATATTCGCAGCTACCTGCATTTACAATTCATAAAAAAATATTTAAAAAACAAATTGGAGCCGATGGTGTGATACACTTTTCGTTAGCTGAAAATTTGCATACTAATACGTTGTTTATTGTTGATGAAGCATCGATGATAAGCGCTGATAGTGGTGCCGCGCAACAACTGTTTAATAATATATTAGAAAATTTATTTGAATACGTTTACAGCGGCACTAATTGTAAATTAATTTTAATTGGCGATACCGCACAATTACCACCTGTTGGCAGTACCGACAGCCCAGCTTTAAACCCAAATTATTTAAAAAATAATTTTCACTTAAATATTTTTTTGTTTGAGTTAACCGAAGTGGCTCGCCAACGTTTAGAAAGTGGTATTTTAGTAAACGCTACAAATTTGCGAAACACGTTAACACATAAAGAATTTTCATTGCCAAAACTAATATGTACTGCAGATGTTGTAAAACTAGACGGCGAAGAATTAGAAGATACTATAAACTCCGCCGTTAGCAATTATGGCGAAGAAAATGTTATTATTATAACCCGAAGCAACAAACGTGCTAACCAATACAATCAAAATTTTAGAAACAGAATAAAGTATTTTGATGAAGATTTATGTGCCGGCGATAAATTAATGATTGTAAAAAACAATTATTTTTGGTTACCCGAAAATAACGGCGAAGCCGGATTTATTGCCAATGGCGACATGGCAGAAATTACAAAAATTACAAAGCGCGAAGAGAATTACAATTTTAATTTTTGCGACTGTATTTTAAAATTTATAGACTATCCTACACTGCCCCCACAGCAGGTAAAAATAATTACCGATTGTTTGTTTACCGATAGCCCCGCTTTAACAACCGACGATCAAAAAAAATTATTTAATGCGGTTTTAGCAGATGCGGGTGATGAGCCTATACGAGCAATAAGAATGAATTATGTAAAAAACAGTGAGTATTACAATGCTCTTCAGGTTAAATTTAGTTATGCTGTTACTTGTCATAAATCACAAGGTGGGCAATGGCCCATTGTGTTTATTGACCAAGGGTTTTTAAGTGATGAAAATGTAGATGAAGGTTTTATACGTTGGCTTTATACAGCCATTACACGTGCTACAGAAAAAGTGTATTTAATAAATTTTAATGAGGTGTTTTTTGAGTAGCTTTTTCGTAATTGCGATGCCGATTTTTTCAATCGGCAAAAGTAATCTAATATTATTTACGCTTCACGGGTTTTTAACTTGCGGTGTTTAATAAGGCAAAACAATTTGTTTAGTTTACTTTTTGCCTTAACGAAAAAAAATCGATTGTTTAGTAAACAAGTGTTACTACTTTTTCGTTTCAACTTTTTCTTGATAAAAAGTTGAGCAAAAATCAAGCCTACTGAAAAATAACTCAGCTATAATAAATCACTTTTCGTAATTGCGATGCTGATTTTTTCAATCGGCAGAAGTAATTTCTTATATAATTTTAGATTGCTTCCTTCGTCGCAATGACGTATTCTGATAATCTCAATTTCAGTTCATTTTTCGTAATTGCGATGCCGATTTTTTCAATCGGCAGAGGTAATTTCTTATATGATTTTAGATTGCTTCCTTCGTCGCGATGTGTAGCACTTATTAGGTAATTACAAACGCTTATTAGTGGTTACGAAGCTGTCATCCTGTCGATAGGAAGGATCTGTATTTAGACCCTTCTTTATTCTTTTACAATTTTACGCGTACCAATTAATTTTTTATTATTAAAAACCTGCAAAAAGTAAATGCCGATTTTTAAGTTACTAATGTTTAAAGCAGTTGTTTGATTTTGGATATTGGATGTTTGAACTACTTGCCCTAAGGTGTTTACAATTTTAAATTCAAATATGGTAGCAGAGTTTTCTGAAAATCCATAAAATTCTAAATTAATAACTGAATTAAAAGGATTGGGATAAATTTTAAAATAATTATTGATGTTATTTTCTTTAACTGAAACTGATGAATATAAATAGTTACAAACGTTACCGGTTTTATTATAATTTATAATTTGGTTATCGTTAAAACATCTTAAATAACCTCCTTCATTATAATCGTATGGACTAGTACAATTATCATATTGAAAATAATACTTTGTTAAAAAACCTATGCGTTCATATATTGTATCTACATCTGTTTTAAGCCACTTTAGATTTACACCTGATATAGTTGCGTGTCCTGTATCTATTACTGTTAATATTGTCCTGTTACAAGGTGTAAAAAATGTATTTGTATATATAGCAGGCAACAACCATTTACTACCAATAGCGGCATTATAATTGTATAAGGTGTCAAAATTATTTGTATTTTGATTATATAAATAAACAACTTTATTATTTTCATATACATACCTGTAAGGTATTTGGGATGTAGTATATGTTGTGCCACTCGAATAAAAAAATGTTTTATTAAAATAATTTAATTGCCGGCAAACTTGCGAATTTATAGTTATAGTACCACCTAATGTAATTTGAGAATAAGACGGTCCGTTTATTGAAATTCGGGAATAATACCACTCAGAATTAGGTGTAGCGTACATTTGTGCTTTACTACTAAATGTCCAAAATAAAATAAAACCTAATACTATTAATTTTTTCATTGTTTTACAATTTTAGTAGTGCCAATTAGTTTTTCATTATTAAACACTTGCAAAAAACAAATGCCGTTTTGTAAATTACTTAAATCTACTTTTTGTTTATCCACTATTAATTTAGCATCTTTTTTTAATTGACTTAATAAATTAAATATACGTATTTTATTATCATTTTGCACTTTAAAATTTATAATGCCACTTGTTGGATTAGGATAAATAGCAAACTGCTCTTTACTAGTTTTTAAATCATTAACAGCCGTTCCCGCGCAAATTTGAGGAACTCAATTATAATATAAGAGATTTAAATAATTTAATATTCCATTTTGTTTATAACACAATAGTTCAGGAATACAAATATCAGTAGTTATGAAACCACTATCACCCGAACTTAATATTCTCAAAGTGCTGCCTATGCCCTCTATCTAGTATTCAGGATAACCGCACCCAATATATTCTTTTAACTACATCCGTTTGCGGTATTGGTTGTTTATTAAAACACTGTCTTTTAGAATTATCTTTAATTTATAACCATAAAAAGTGTTGTAATTGGGAATTACTTTTGTAACAGCCAATAAAAAGTAGAATAATAATTAATTTTTTCATACTTTTATAATTTTAGAAGACACTTTGCTTTTCAATACTTTAATTTACAAAAAAATATTTTGTGATTAATACATTTTAATGAAGCCTTTTTTAATTAGAAAACAATATTTATTTATACTTCGCAAAAATTCCTTTATCCAAGGCTGTCCAAAAACAACATTTTTGTCCGCAACTTTTTAGTGCAGAATTTGCCCAAGTATTGCAGGTTTTAAAGAGGCTGTACTTGCCGTTGGCTTCGTAAAAGGCATCGGTAGTACTATAATTTGCTTTGGTTTTTATATTTATAAAATTACCACTTGTATCTTTTTGAAAACTGTTTGTAATATAATTTATTAAACGCGCATATTGTTGTTTACTAATTTGTATTTTTTTACAGGAATCATTTTCTGTTATTTTTGAATAATATGTTGCATGAATGGCAGTTGAACCCAAACCAAACATAGCGTTAAACGCAACTTTAGCGGTTAAATCACCCCAAGTTGGTGTTTCTAAATAAAATCCTTTATCGCCCCAACCCATACCTAAATAGACCGAGCTTGTATCAGCGGTTTTTGTATTTAAAAATTTTATTTGTTGGCTCCAGTCCATTTGCTCATTTACAGTAGGCATAACTATATCCGTATGTACACCGTTAGTTTTAATGTAAATGGTAACTTGTGCTTTTGAGTTTGCCTCTTTATCAATTGTTATTTTTGAAAATAAATAAGCGCATAATATATAAAGCAATACTAACCCCACAAACGTTAGTACTATTTTTCCGGATATTTTAAATATTTTTTTCAAGTTTTTAAATTTATAAAAGCTATTAGAGTTATGTTAGATTTTTATTAAAGTCTTGTCACTTCGAGTAGTATTTTAAAGCTCCGTAGGTTTTGTGAACCTGCGGTTTTATTTGAATTCGTAATTTAATTTTTTTATACATTTTCGCTTTTCTTTTTTCTTGATAAAAAAGAAACAAAAAATCAAGCCTGCTGAAAAACAACTTAAAATCTACAGAACATTTTTTTGCCTGCAAACAAACCGCTCGTTGGTACTAAATATATTACGTGCTAAATTCGCTTCACGTTTGCTTAGCTCTTTTCTCTGCACAAAACATTCCTATATTTTAATCGTTATTTTTTAAAGGGCGTAAATTACCTCGCTACAACAAACCGCTTACTAAGTGTTTGCAACTTGTCACTTCGAATAGTTTTTGCCTGCCTCTTGCAAAAGCATATTGAGAAGTGTTTTTATAGTTCTCGATAAGAAAATTTAAGGAGGCAGAATTTTCTACTCGAACTGGCAAGAAAAAAAATTAAATAATATTTTACAATGTATTAACAATTGTTCTGAACGTTAAATTTATACGCGGCTTTGTAACTAATTTTGATGGTGGCAAACGGTGCAGCCAGTTAGTTTGTGTAGCATCTTTCATTAACAATAAACTTCCATGTTCTAAAACTAACGATATTTTTTGTTTTGTTTGTTTATGTTTAAATGAAAATTTACGCTCAGCTCCAAAACTTAATGATGCAATAGCTCCATTTTTTTTTAAATCTTTTTCGCCATCGCTGTGCCAAGCCATGCCTTCGTTACCATTGTGGTATAAATTTAGCAGGCACGAGTTGTAGGATTCGTTTGTTTTTTCTTCAATCATTTTTTTTAATTCTAACAATTCGGTTGTAAACAGTAAGGCTTGTTTTGTAATGTTAGAGTATTTGTATTCAAATACACTTTCGCCATACCAGGCCACTTTTCGTTTTGTAATAATGTGTTTGCCAAAAATAATGGCTTCATCGTTTTTCCATTCTATGGTGGTTAGTAAAGTTTGTAAATAATTATTTGCGCCGATACTGCTTAGTACTTTACCAAAGTAATTTGCTGTGCCATCTTGAGGTAGAAGGTTTGTATTTTTAGTAATGGTGTTAAATAAATCCATGTATGTGTTTTCTTATATAAACTTATCGGTTGATGCTTCGACAACGTTCAGTGTAACCCTCTTTAAGTACTGAGATGCTGAAACAAGTTCAGTATGACGGCTTGGTAACTTTGAGTAATTCCAAATCACTTCTCTATACGTTCCTCCTATCGTCATAGCTACTCGAAGTGTCCCGAGGCTTTGACTTCTAAATTTTTACCTGACTTAGTACTGAGATGCTTAAACAAGTTAAGCATAACTTTTTGTTTTTAATTTGAGTCGGGAAATAACTTCAAATCACTTCTCTACACGTTCCTCCTATCGTCCTAGCTACTTGAAGTGACAGCCACGTTCTAACTTTATTTTAACCAAAAACCCCGCTATTAACGGGGTTTTTTGGCTCTCAAAAAACTAATACCATGGCTAGGTTTTAGTTGCCCTTAACTAACACGTAGTTTGGGAGTGTTTGTATTTGCTTTCGCACAAGCCGGCACAATTAAGCGTTAACTCTATTGTCCTATTTTCCGTCCATTTTATCTTTTAAATCAGATAATGCAGATATATCTCCTAACGTAGAACGTTCTACGCTATCTTTTACTTTTTTAACAGCTTTTTTAGCATCTTCAGCATCTGTTTTTTTAGTTGCTTTTTCTACTTTTTTAGCTTCTTCTTTTACTTCTTCGTGTAAACGCGCGTGCGATACAACAATGCGTTTTGCATCTTTGCTAAATTCAATCACTTTAAAGTCTATAACTTCTTCAGCTTTAGCGCTTCCGCCTTCAGCTTTGTTTAAGTGACGAGCAGGGCAAAAACCTTCAACACCATAAGGTAAACCAATGGTAGCACCTTTATCGTTTACTGTCATTACAGTTCCTTGATGAATTGAATCGATTGTAAAGATGGTTTCAAATACATCCCATGGGTTTTCTTCCAATTGTTTGTGGCCTAAACTTAAACGACGATTTTCGCCATCAATTTCTAAAACGGCAACATCTAATTTATCGCCTACTTTACAAAATTCGCTTGGATGTTTAATTTTTTTGCTCCAGCTTAAATCCGAAATATGAACTAAACCGTCAACACCTTCTTCTAATTCAACAAATACACCAAAATTAGTAAAGTTACGAACTGTACCTGTGTGCTTGCTGCCTTTAGAATACTTGTCAACAATCATATTCCAAGGATCAGGAGTTAATTGTTTCATACCTAAACTCATTTTACGCTCTTCGCGATCTAACGTTAAAACTTGTGCTTCAATTTCATCACCAACTTTAACAAACTCTTGTGCACTGCGTAAATGCTGACTCCAGCTCATTTCACTTACGTGAACTAATCCTTCAACACCTTGAGCAATTTCGATAAACGCGCCGTAATCGTTAATAACAACCACTTTGCCTTTTACTTTATCGCCAACTTTAAGTTCAGCATCTAAACCTTCCCAAGGATGTTTGCTTAATTGTTTTAATCCTAAAGCAATACGTTTTTTATCATCATCAAATTCTAAAATTACAACTTGAATTTTCTCGTCTAATTTTACAATTTCTTCAGGGTGATTAATACGACCCCATGATAAATCTGTAATATGTATTAAACCGTCAACACCACCTAAATCAATAAACACACCATAAGAAGTAATGTTTTTAACAGTACCTTCTAATACTTGTCCTTTTTCTAATTTAGAAATAATATCGCGTTTTTGTGTTTCAATTTCAGCTTCAATTAAAGCTTTGTGAGATACTACAACATTTTTAAATTCGTTATTAATTTTTACAACTTTAAATTCCATTGTTTTACCAACGTAAATATCGTAATCGCGAATTGGTTTTACATCAATTTGCGAACCCGGTAAAAATGCTTCGATTCCAAATACATCAACAATAAGTCCACCTTTGGTACGGCATTTAACAAAACCTTTAACAATTTCTTCGGTTGTAAGTGCTTCATTAACTCTGTCCCAACTTTTATTGGCACGTGCTTTTTTGTGAGATAAAATTAATTGACCATGAGCATCTTCCGCACTTTCAACAAATACTTCAACAGTATCGCCAACTTTTAAATCGGGGTTGTAACGAAATTCAGATAAAGCTACAACACCATCTGATTTGTGACCAATGTTTACAACAACTTCACGGTTATTTTTTGATACAACAACACCTTCTATTAACTGAAGATCGGCAATGGTTTTTAACGATTTGCCATACAACTCATCAAACGAAGCTTTTTCTTCATTTGTGTAATTGTCTTGTTTTTTTCCGATTGCACTCCAATCGAAATCCGGGTTTCCTACTAAGGTATTTTCTACCATTTTTATTATTCTACTTGTATCAAATTGCTAAGGCTCAATTTGAGAGGTTAAACTTTTTAGTTAATTCCAATTTAAGCCCTAATTAAACTGGACTACAAATATAGTGAGAAATTGGGGTAATAAATTAGAGTTGATTTATTTTAAATAATTAACAATCAAATAGTTAAAAAAATTAACACGATGTTAAATTGCTTTGATTTGTGTAAAAATATAGTTAATTGGTGGTTTGAAAAGTTTTCAAACATACTTACCCATTACTCCGTATCGTAATAAAAATAGTTGAACTTTAAAGAAAGCTAAAAAAAACTGAGATGCTCAATAAAGTTCGGCATTAATGAAAATTATTTTTTTGGAACTAACTCCGAATGATAAGTTACTTGAATAACTTCGGCAATTTTTTCGATAACAGAAGTAGGTACTTTTATTTTATGATCCACTAATTTTACGTCAAATTTTGAATCCATAATTATTTTACCATCTTTTACAACAATTGTTCCGTTTATAGTACGAGGTTGTTCAACACCATGAATATTTAATTTGCCTGTAATGGTAACAGAATATGTACCATTAGCTTTATAATCAATAGTTTCGTTTACTTTACCAATAATGGTAGCTTGTGGAAATTTTTCACTCTCCATATAATTTTCGTTATAATGCTCTTGCATAAACGACGACTTAAATACAAAATCGGTTTGAGTTGCTTTTACAGCAAAATTTCCGTTTGATGTATTTAACAGCGTAGTGCCTTTGGAGTTAAGAGCATCAATGTTTTCAAGCTTTGCTTCGCTAAAAAATTTAAGTGTACATTTTTCGCTATTATAAACTTGCGAATTAACCTTAAGGCTAAAAATTAAAACTGTAACGAGGATTATGTTTTTCATTTTTTGATATTTTTAATATAAAGATAAACTTTTTTTTGATATTAATCTATGTTTTTATTTCTCCCTTTTAAACTAAATACACGCGAAATATTAAACCCTAAACGTATGCCCCAATTTTCCCAAGTGGTTTTAGTATACATAAAATATTGATTTTCGGATAAACCCATCGAATTTGTAAAATGCATTTGAAAAACGTGTCCGCCGGTTTCTAAATCGTAACCAATTCCAAAACTATCGTATAATTTTTGATCGGTATATTTATTAAGGCGGTAACCATATTCTACGGTAATAGCTTGGCGTTTGGAAAATTTATAGCGTAAAACTGCCCCGGCAACATAACAATCGTTTTTATCAGTACTATTTTCTACCAAATTGTAATGTACTATAGCACCTAAGAATTGTAAAGAGAAACGTGGACTAAATTTACGCGCCACAATAATTTGATGGCAATACGATAATCTATCAGATACGTTCTCAAATTTATTTATGCCATCAATATTTACACGCTCAAACGTATGATAAATACTGGTAAATAAGGTTACACTAACCGGCATAGAATTATTGGTAGTTTGGCGTAATAAACGGTACTTTAAAAATCCATCTGCCATTTTATTTTGTGAGGTGCGACCAATACCCATTAATAATCTTCCATCGTGGCAATATTCTAAACTTAAACGCACATTAGCACCGCCATCTAAACCCCAAGCGGTATAAGCACCGCCATTAACATCGCCAAAGCGGTGGGCGATTCTAAAATCCAAACAACGTTTACTTAACACTTCAACTGTATGAAAATTAATAAGGCGTGTGGTTTTAAAAGTTGCTGACGAATATTCTTTTTTTGGTTTTTCGTTCATCATGCCTAATAAATCTTCAGGATTATCCTGCGAGAGAAAAGAAGAACAGTTTATAAAAAATATTGAAAGGAATAGTATATATTTTTTCATAGTTTAAAATGAATTAGATTAATTATTTGGTGCGCCTGCTGCTGCCCATTTTTTTATTTTAGTAATATCACAAAGGGCTATTTTTGATGTTGCTCCTTGGGGCATTGTTTGGTAACCAGGTAACCAAGCCACGGCGCCATACAAACTTCCTGAAATCGCATCAGACTTAACAGAAGCCCATGCGGAGAGACTATGTCCAGGGCCAGCGCCATTATGACAATTGGAAGTACACGAATTATCTAATATAGGTTTGATGTTGGTTGAGTAACTCATTACAGCAGTTGTATCGCATAAAATATTTGCAAATGTAGTTGGGTGTCGCTCTCTGAAATTTTCTTTATAACAGCTAGAAAGTGAAACAACTGTAAAACTAAAAATTATTATTTTTTTCATATTATACTTTTAACAAAGTTTTAAATATACAAAAAATAAAACTTAAAAAATTAATGGATGTTTAATTTTATGAATTATTTAATTTAAGATGAATTTTGTTCCAATTACGAAGGGATTATATATTTGAAAAAAAATAAATCCATAACATTAAACATCTTTGGGGTTGCAACAAATTAGCACATACCTATATAATAAACATTTGATGCCTGCGAATTCAATAATAGTAATTTTAAACAGTTTTTAATTATCGCATTAAAAATCAAACGTTATCTGCCCTTCGTCGTCTAAATTTTTGTTGCTTAATTTTTCCATTGCGCGGCGATGTAATTCCATTGGCGAAAGTCCTGTTTTTTCATCGTCCTCGCTTTTTAAAAATTTGCGTGCAGCTTTAATTTCTTCCGATTCTTTTAAATTAATTTCTTTAACTTTATAGCTGGATAATTTTCTACCCTTAGCTTTCATATTAACAACTGGGCTAAATTCAACCATATTAATAGTTTCTTCAGGTAACTCTACACCCTTTTCTTTGGCAAATTTTACTTCAACAACCGGATTTATTTGAGTGGTAATTAATTCTATTCTGCTCGCCTCATTCTCTGTTACTAAAAGTACTTTTGCGGTTGTATTTTCGGGCTCAAAGCGTTTAGTAAAGTAACATTTTGTTAAGCCATCAAAATAAATGCAAGTTAGAGTTTGGTTACTGTAATATTTATCAATCATTATAATATCGTCCTCAAAATGATTTAAAACATCGTAAGTAAATAATTTATAAAAACCTTTGGTTGTTATGGTTAAAATTTTATCGTCACCCGCAAATTTGCCTAAAAAAGTACCTTTTTCGTTTTTATTTAAACGGTGTGTGCTTTCGTCAAACCAGTAATCTTCGCCCTCTAAAGTTGACGCGCCTTTTTCTTTTAAGGTAACTTTATTAATAGAGTATTTTGTAACAATATTACCTACAGCTGTTCGGGCTTTTATTTCCAATTCCGCAAAATCAACATCTATTTGTAACTTACGTAAACCCGGCACAGCCCGTAAATGCGCCATTACTTTTTCGCTTTCGCCATTTGGGTTTATCGTAAACCAATACACTTGAGAGCTTGGCGTCCCTTTGGTTAAATCGTATTCCTTATCGCGCGTTACACCGGTTACGTTAAAACGTTTCATAAACGTAATACCTTTTGGCCCATCGCGATAAATCATGTTGTAAGTGGTACGTTCGTCGCTCTTTTTAAAAATAGCAACGTGCACAATATCTTTACCTACAAATGTTTTATCCGACACTTTAAATATTTTCATCTTCCCTTCTTTGGTAAAGGCAATAATATCGTCAATATCGCTACAATCGGTAATAAACTCGTCCTTTTTTAAACTTGTGCCAATAAAACCTTCGGCACGGTTCATATACAATTTTTCGTTTGCCATTACTACTTGAGTAGCAATAATGGTTTCTAATTGTTTGGTCTCGGTTTTACGTTCACGACCTTCGCCGTATTTCTTTTTTAAATTTTTAAAATACTCAACAGCATAATCAATTAAGTTGGCAAGATGGTGTTTTACTTGTTCAATTTTAGTTTCTAAGTCCTTCATCATATCCTCGGCTTTAATACTATCAAAGCGGGTTATACGAATCATTGGAATTTGAGTAAGGCGATTTAAATCATCGCTGTTAATATCGCGAATTAATTTCTTTTTATGTGGTTTAAAACGCTCGTATAAATATTCGAATAAGGTTTCTTTGTTACTATATTTTTTAAAGTCGATGTACATTTCTTCTTTAATAAATATTTTTTCTAAAGATGAGAAATGCCATTTTTCTTCTAATTCGTGTTGTTCAATTTCTAGTTCACGTTTTAATAAAGCTAAAGTTTGATGCGTTGAAATTTTTAACACTTCGCTAACGCCAACAAAACGTGGCTTATCATTTTCGATAATACAAGCATTGGGCGATATACTAACTTCGCAATTGGTAAAGGCATATAGCGCATCAATAGTTTTATCGGGGGAAATACCGGGTTGTAAGTGAACTAAAATTTCAACATTTTCCGACGTATTATCTTCTACCTTTTTTACTTTAATTTTCCCCTTATCATTAGCTGCAATAATACTGTCGATTAAAGAGCCTGTTGTTGTACCAAATGGTATTTCGCTAATTATTAATGTTTTAGCGTTTAATTCTTTTACACGTGCACGTACTTTAATTTTTCCACCACGCAAACCATCTTTATAATCGCTAAAATCAGCAATACCAGCAGTTATAAAATCGGGATATATTACCGCTTTTTTACCTTTTAATATTTGTATGCTGGCATCAATTAATTCGTTAAAATTATGTGGTAAAATTTTTGTGGCTAAACCAACCGCAATCCCCTCAACCCCATGCGCCAATACTAATGGAAATTTTACAGGTAAGGTGATGGGTTCTTTATTACGTCCATCGTAGCTTAAACCCCAGTTGGTGGTTTTTGGGTTAAAAATAATTTCTAAGGCTAATTTACTTAAACGTGCTTCGATGTAACGAGGGGCGGCTGCACTATCTCCGGTTAAAATATTACCCCAGTTACCTTGCATATCTATCAACAAATCTTTTTGCCCAATAGCCACCAACGCATCGCCAATACTGGCATCTCCATGAGGGTGGTATTTCATAGTATTGCCAATAAGGTTGGCAACTTTGTTGTATCGTCCATCTTCCAACTCCCACATACTATGTAAAATACGGCGTTGTACCGGCTTTAAGCCATCTTCCATAGCCGGTACGGCACGTTCTAAAATTACATAACTGGCGTAATCAATAAACCAGGTTTTAAACATACCACTTACGTGGGTAATTTTATCAACCTCGTTGTGGTTTTCGCCATTAAATCCATCTAAATTACTAGTATCCATTTTAAAAAAATAAGAACGTAAATATACGTTTACAGTTTTATGAAAATGAGCTTTTTAAAATTGTTTATAAAAGAGATTTTAACAGAAGTTTTGTGAATATTAATTTTAATCATAAAGTTTGCAAAGATATACAAAGGGCTAACAAAGTTTTTTATTAGTAATTTAGTATTTTAAATAACTTGTATTTATGTCATTCTCTAACAACTTTATAAACTTTAAAACCTCAAAAACATTAAATTCATTAGTTGAGGATTATGTAAATAAAGACGAAAAAGTAAAGTCTTTTTATAAAAATTTTACTGATAGTATTGGTTTTAAAGAAACACTAAAAACTATTGCTAATCAAGAAGTTGACAGACAAATTCTAGTTGAAGAATTAATCTCACAAAATAAGTTGGTAAATAATATGACTACCGTAACTCTGCAAAATATAGAGTTGTTAAAAAATAAAAATTGTTTTACAGTAACTACCGGGCACCAATTATGTTTATTTACAGGACCTGTATATTTTATTTATAAAATTTTAAGTGCTATTAATTTAGCTGAACAATTAAAAAAACAATTTCCGGACAATGATTTTGTGCCAGTTTATTGGATGGCCAGCGAAGACCATGATTTTGAGGAAGTGAGTAGTTTTAACGTATTTGGTAAAACTATAACCTGGCAAAGTACTCAAAAAGGCGCCGTTGGAAATTTTAAAACTAAAGAATTAGAGGTACTATTACCACAATTAAAAGAAATTTTTGGCGATACAGAAAATGGAAATTACTTATATAAACTGTTTAGCGATGCGTATTTGCAACATAACACTTTAAAAAATGCCACACGTTTTTTAGTAAACGAATTATTTGGAAGTTACGGTTTGGTTGTTATTGACGGCAATGCTATGAACTTAAAAAAACAATTTGTTGAACACTTTAAAACCGATATTTTTAAAAATACTGCTTATGCAAAAGTAACCGAAAGCATTAATGAGTTAGAGAAATTAGGTTATAAAACGCAGGTAAATCCACGACGTATAAATTGTTTTTTTATGGAAGAGGGTTTACGCGCGCGTATTGAAAAACAAGGTGCCGAATATGTAGTTTTGGGCACGGATAAAAAATTTACTGCTACGGAATTAGAAAAATTGATTGAAACTCATCCTGAAAAAATTAGTCCAAATGTAGTGTTACGTCCTTTATACCAACAGCACATATTGCCAAACATAGCCTATGTGGGCGGTCCGGGAGAATTAGCGTATTGGCTACAGTACAAAACTATGTTTGAAGAATATAAAATTAATTTTCCTGTTTTAGTTCCACGAACATTTATTACAGTAATTGAAAAAAATATAAAAACAAAATTAGAAAAACTAAATTTTACCGAAGAAGATATTTTTAAAGAAGAACAGGAACTGATTAAAGAGTTTCAAATAAAAGCAAATGCTATTTTTGATTTAGATACAGAGAAAAAAACAATTGAAAATTTGTTTATAGAAATTCAAACTAAAATTAATATTGTAGATAAAACACTAAACGCCGCCGTATCTGCCGAACAACAAAAGGTTATGAGTAGTTTAGATATGCTTACAGGTAAAGCAAACAAGGCTTTAAAACAGAAATTGGATACGGAGATAACTCAAATTAAAACCATTAAACAAAAATTATTTCCAAACGCAATGCCGCAAGAGCGTTATGAAAATTTTTCAACACTGTATTTAAAATATGGAAATGATTTTTTTGCGGAGCTTAAAAATGTAGCGAACCCGTTAAGTTTAAAGCATTTGGTGTTGGTTGAAGATTAATTTTATTATTTATTTTTTCCGTTTCTGGTTTTTCATAATGTTTTTTAAATTGCTTTCAATAACTAGTAATAAAACTATATCTGGTTTTTCTTCTTTAATAATATTTTCGTTTAGTCCATATTCCCAACCGTCATAAATGGCAGTACACTTACTACTTTGTTCTGAAATAAAAGGGAATGGTTTTTCTCCAAATGAATCTCTAATAATTAAAATGCTTGGCAAACTATCATTTTTCACATAACGTGTATGCTCATAATCTTCTGGATAAGGGAATCCTATTGTAGGTGGGTATTTATTAAGATTTTTTTCAACGCTAATTAATCCACCTTCTCTAGTGGGTACATAATTATTTTCTGTTCTTTCATTTTCTAAAGAAAACATTTTTGCAATATTTCCCGGTTTTTCAATTACTATCACAGGCTTGTATGTTTTTAAATCCAACTGCATAACATTTTTGTTGTATTTGCTAAACTCCTTTAAAATGGCATTAGATGCAATAAACGCGCCGTAATCATTCCAATGGTTATCTGTTTGATAATATAATTCTTGCTCATTTTTTGCATTTAATAATGGTTGAAATAAATCAATAACCGGAAAACTATTTGCTTTCAAATAGCTTAACAATTGTTTCCCATAACCATTATCAGATCTAATAATATAATCTGGCATAAATTCGGGATAAATGTTGGATTTATTTGGAACTATTGCAAAGAAAAAATGAGCATGATTTTGCTCAATTATTTTTTTTCGTCTTAGCATTTCATTTTTAAACTCAATTAACTCATCATCTTTAAATAATTCTGTTCCGTTATAAGTTTTAAGCTCTTCTCCAGACATAAAGAACCACCCATTTTTTCCAACTATAGCTTTTATTACGATTGGGCTGCTTCTAAACACAAAAATATTAAGCTGGTTATATAATTTAATCATTCGGTTTCTTACACTAATATTATCTGTAAGATATTCCTCAAAATATTTACTTAATTTTTCAATTTTACAAGTATCAATTTTTGGAAAAGATTGTATTCTTCTATTTTCATTACTGATTATATCTGGTAAAATTTTTGTTATTCCGTTTATTGTAGGAAATGAAATGCATACAATAAATCCAATTAATAATATATAATATTTTGTGTTCATTTTTAAAATTGGTAATATATAAATGGATTATATGTTCCGGACATAATGTAGATAACGCTAAAAAATAAAATGAATAATAAAAAGCAGGCATTAATAACTTGTGAGGTATTTGAACCAACTATATTTTTAAATTTAACAAAGCCAAATAGTTTAAAAGCGGAAATAATTGCCACAAATAACATTATAATAAAATCAGTTGTAAAATAACTTGCCACTAAATGTAGTTTAATATTACTGTTATTATACAAAAGGCTACGATAGTAATTATAAGCTTGTGTAATAGTATCAGATCTAAAAGGGATCCAAGCTAATAAAACAATTATAAATGTATATAGCCTTCTTAAAAATAATGGCATTTTTAAAAGTATTTTATCAAAGCCTATCCTTTCAATTAATAAAAAAAAACCATGAATCATTCCCCAAATTATAAATGTATAATTTGCCCCGTGCCAAAAGCCGGTTAATAAAAAAACAATAATTAAATTAAGATACGTTCTTTTATTGCCTTTTTTATTTCCACCTAAAGGAATATAAACATAATCTCTAAAAAAAGAAGATAAACTAATGTGCCATCTTTTCCAAAAATCTTTAATACTATCCGCTATATAAGGTAAATTAAAATTTTCAGGGAACTCGAAACCAAACATTTTGCTTAAACCAATTGCCATATCAGAATATCCGCTAAAATCAAAGTAAATCTGGAAAGTATAACAAACAGCACCTATCCATGATAAAACTGTACTCATACTATTTGGGTCTTGGTTAAAAGATTCATCTGCAATTCGAGCCAAAGTATTTGCAATTAAAACTTTTTTTCCTAAACCAATAATAAACCTCTCTATTCCCAAACAAAACTGATAGAGATTTGCCTTTCTGTCAAATAATTGAGGAGCAAATGTGTTATAACGTATTATTGGTCCTGCAACCAATTGCGGAAAAAAAACAATATATAAAGCCATATACAGTATATTTTTTTGAGCGTGTGATTTTTTATGGTAAATGTCCATAAGGTAACTAATTGAATGAAAAGTGTAAAAGGAAATACCAATTGGTAAAACAATATTATTTATTGAAAATGAGCCTAAATTAAAGGCTTGTGTAGCAATATTAATATTAAATACTAAAAAAACTGCATATTTAAACCACCCAAGTAAAATTAGGTTACCCATAACACCAAATATTAAAAAACGTTTGGATGTGTATTTTTCAATTCCAAGTCCAATAAAAAAATTAAAAATAATTGAACAAATAAGTATTACAGTAAAATAAAGGCCTCCCCAGGCAAAAAACAATAAACTGAATAACAACAGAATTATATTTTTTATTTTAATATTTGGAGATAAATAATAAAATAATAATAAAACCGGAAGAAAATAAAACAAAAATATTGATGAGCTAAAAAGCATATAAATTTCAAATATAAACTATTTAGATTATTCAATTTTACAAAAGAAGTAATTCTTTAAAGAGTTCAAAAATTCATATTGACATTGATTATTACTATTACAAAGCGTCTAACTGTTCTAAAGTCAATTTACCATTTATCCACTCACCATCCAAAGTAGCCTTGTAATTTTTATAAAACTCAATGGCGGGTACATTCCATTCTAACACCTGCCACTCCATACGCCTAACTTTTTGCTCTTTTGCAACTTTTACAACTTGGTTAAACAGCAATTTTCCATAACCGTTTTTACGTTCTGTTTCTGTTACAATAATATCTTCTAAAAACAAACATTTTCCTTTCCAAGTGCTGTATTTGTAATAGTATAATGCTAATCCAATAATTTTATTTTCTTTTTCCAATATAAAAAAATCAAATACTTTATTGTTGCCAAAACCCCAATTTTGCATTTCACCAATTGTAACTTCTACTTCATCAGGCGCTTTTTCATAAACTGCTAATTCTTTAACCAAACCTAATGCGGCTTGTAAATCGTTTTCAGTTCCTTTTCTTATGATAATGCTCATTTTATTTTTTTGAATACATTAATTTTAATATTACTTTTTGCAAAATTCGTTTAATAATTAAATCGGCAATATCTAACATTTTATTACCGTCTTGTTTATTTAAAACTCCCATATAATCTTTCTCCGTAATATCAATTAAATAAAGTAGTTGCTGATATTTATTGTTTTCTTTAGCTAAAATATCGGAAAGTATTTTACTTACTTCTTCTTGAATATTATCGTACTCAAAACTGTTTAAGGGTTTTAAATACTGCTCCAATCCGCCTCTTTCAAAATCTTTTTTTAATTGGTTATTAAATTTAGTCAACAAATCTTGCTGTGTTAATCCAATTTTTTCTAATTCATTTAATGTAATTAAAGGTATCATAGTTTTAATAACAGCCGTTGCACCGGAATTTTATTAATAATGTGCGATTCTATAATTTCCTTCACATCTTCTTTTTTTACTCCTACATAAAATATTCCTTCAGGATAAATTGCAATAGTTGGTCCAAAATCGCAAATACCCAAACAACCGCTTTTATTGGCACGTATTTTTAAATTAACTTTCAAGTTATTTAATTGCTTTTTAAACTCGCCTACCAGCTCTAAACCATTAGCATCGCCACAACTTAATTTTTCGGAACCTGTGCGTTGATTGTTACAAACAAAAATGTGTAAATCGTAAATCATAAACTTTTATTTCGGTTATTTGTAATTAAAATATGACAAAGGTATTAATAACTGGCGGAAGTGGATTACTAGGTAGGGCAATTTCGGATATATTGTTAAAAAATAATGATGAAGTAGTTTGGCTTAGCCGCGAGGAAGGTCAATACAACTCTATTAAAAAATATAAATGGGATGTAAATGCAGAATTTATTGACGAACGCGCCTTTGAAAATGTGGAGCACATAATACATTTAGCAGGTGCTGGAATAGCCGATAAAAAATGGACAAATGCCTACAAAAAAGAAATTATAAATTCTCGAATAAAAAGTAGTGAATTAATTTTAAATTATATTAAAAAACTAAATTTACCTATTAAAACTTTAGTTGGTGCAAGCGCGGTAGGTTTTTATGGCGCAAGAAGAAGTGAGCAATTAATAAATGAAACCGAAAAGCCTTACAGCGATTTTTTAGCGCAAACTTGTGTAGCTTGGGAAGACAGCTATAAACCATTTAAAGAACTGGGAATTCGAACCCCAATTATAAGAATAGGCGTTATATTAAGTAAACATGGGGGTGCCTATAAAAAAATGTTACCGCCATTTAAATATAACTTAGGTTGCTCAATTGGTTCAGGTAAACAATATTTGCCATGGATACATGTAAATGACGTTGCAAATATTTTTATTTTTGCTTTAAAAAATAATTCTTTAAAAGAGACGTATAATGCTGCCGCTAACGAATTGGTAACTATGAATGAATTTGCTAAACAACTTGCAAAAAGCATTAATAAATTTATATTTTTACCAAATGTACCCACTTTTATATTAAAATTGGTGTTGGGTGAAAGCCATTTAATGGTTACCGAAGGATTAAAAATCAGTAATCAAAAAATAAAAGACGCGGGTTTTAAATTTGAATTTGAAAAATTATCAAATGCTTTAAAACAATTAGCTTCAAAATAATTATTTCAAATTTTTCTTAATAAACTCTGTAGCATTCTTAAAAGCGTCATCTGCTAATTCTTTATTATATTTTGGATTACTAGGATTAGCAAAGGCATGATCCGCATTGTAATTTTTCACTTCCAGACTTTTTTTTGCAGCTTTCATATTTACTTCAAACTTAGCAACTACATCTTTAGTAATCCATTTATCTTGTTCAGGCCAAATAAAAAGCACCGGTGCATTTAATGTTTTTAATTTTTCCTGTTTCTCCTCCGGCATTCCATAATACATTACACAGGCTTTAGTTTGTTTACCACCTAATAAAGCTGCTTGCATGCTCCAACCACCTCCAAAACACCAGCCAATTGTTGCAATGTTGGCTTTACTGCCTGCATAAGAAATTGCGCCTTTTATAATTGCTTCAGCTCTTTCTGTTTTAACAGCCTGCATGTATTTACCAGCAGAATCCCTGTTAATAGCTATTTTTTTATCATACAAGTCAATAGCAATAATATTTACGTTACCCAATGTACTGTATATTTTTTCAGATTCCTGCTTAATGTAATCGTTTAAACCCCACCATTCGTGTATTATAAAAACATAATTTGTGGTAGGCTTTTCAGTCTTAATTTCGTAGCCATAGCCATCTTTTTCAGAGGTTTTAAACGAAATATCTTTACCAATAGGATTGTTCAAAACAAAAGGTATTGGCTCCAAATGTGTATCTACAAACTTTTTATTATGTGTAAGCATAGCAAACGTTTCGGTACTTCCGGGTTTAGAACAGCAACTTTTTTGAGCTAAATTTGTATATTGAATTACTATGGTTAAAGCAATAATTAGTGTGGTTTTCATTTATTATAATTTTTTAAATTATTATTAATGTTAACACAATCAAATATAGATATTGTTTAAATAATTTTTTTTATTAAATTTTCACTATTTTTATTTTTTATTTTGAAAAAACACTTCATATATTTTTTAATTTTTATTTTTTTTCTGCAATCGTTTTTTTCTCAAACCGATTCGTCTAAAACAACAACCTGGAGCATCAAACCTGTTTTAAATAATGGTTTTATAATGATTCACCGCAGCACAATTGGGCATTTAGTAAAAGGCTATCCTACAACTTACGAAGTAGATGTTGTTAAACATACTCTTGGAAATAAAATTTGGCAATTAGAAAATAACAAGCCCGATATAGGTTTATCATTTCAATGTATCGATTTTAAAAATCCATCTCAATTAGGTTATGGTTTAATTATTGCGCCTTTTGTAGAAATTCCATTTAATGTTCGTCCTAAAAAATCAAGATTAATTATTCGAATTTGTTGGGGTGCCACCTACATTACTAAAAAATTTGACATAAATACCAATCAAAAAGACATTGCTATTGGTAGCCACATAAATTCATTTGTACAATTTAGATGGTTTTGGCACATTCAATTATCTAAAAATTTACGTTTCGAACCCGGCCTTACCTTTAGTCATGCCAGCAACGGCAAAGCGCAAAACCCAAATTTAGGCTTAAATATTTTAAGTTTAAATGCAGGTTTAAATATTAAAATACCAAGCAATAAAAACACTTATTTTACCAAAATCGATTCCTCAACAAAAGTAAAAAGTAAAAACGAATTGTTAATGTATGCCGCAATTGGTTTTAATGAACGTGAAATAAATACACCTCCTTTAAATACATATTTAATTGGAATAGCATACCAACGCAATATTCGCAACACACATAAATTTGCATTTGGTGTTGATATGTTTTATGATGATAACTACCAAATTGATTATAATAATGTGTTTTTAAAACCTGCTCAAGGAATAAATAAAACACGCATGTCAGCTAAATTTGGTTATTCTTATAACATTGGCAGAATAAGTATTCCTATTGAATTAGGCTACTATTTTTTAGATGCTGCCAAATCCGATGCCCCTATTGTAAGCCGATTAGCCGTTCGTTATTACAGTAAGTGCGGATTGATTGGGCATTTTGGTTTACGCACACATTTTGCAGTAGCATATAATTTTGAATACGGTATAGGTTATAGATTATTTTTAGGCAAAAAATGAAATTAAAAATTATAACATACTTATTTGTATTTTTTATATTCACCTCTTGTAAAAAAGAAAATGCCCTAGATTGCTTTAAATCAAACGGACCTGAAAAAACAGAAACACGAATTTTAGAAACATTTACGCACATAAAAACGTTTGATAAAATAGATGTAACTATTATAAAAGGCTCTGAATATAAAGTTGAAGTAACAGCAGGTAGCCATATTTTATCTAACATAAAAACTACAGTAAGTTATGGTACTTTAACTATACAGAACAAAAACAAATGCAATTTTGTAAGAGGTTATAAAAAACATATTAGTATTACTGTTACTTTGCCTTACTTAAAAATTGTTGAAAATTTAGGAGTAGGCACTGTTTACTTCGATGAAAATTTTAACCAAGATACTTTAAAAGTTCATGCCGAAAATTCGGGAGACACTTACATTAAAGGCAATTATTACAGAATAAGTACAAGCTCGCATGGCGATGGAAATATATATGTAAGCGGCAGTTGCAACACGCTGTATGTGTACATGTTTGGAACAAATTTTTTTAAAGGTGAAGATCTAACAATAACAAATTACGCATTTGTTGAGAATATAAGCATTGGCAGTGCTTACATAAAAGCGCCTAACAACGGTATTTTTGAATGTAATATTCATAAAGACGGAAACATTTATTACACTGGCAACCCAAGCTTCGTTGATGATTTTAGCGATGGTAAAGCAAAAGGGAAATTAATTAAAAATTAATTAGTCAATCTTATTATGTATCGCATTAAATTAATTTACGATATTTGAATATAAAAAATTTGCCTCAAGCTCTCGATATTCAAACATTTATTAAAAACGCATCAACTACAAAAAATTGTATTGATGTTCGTTCACCAAAAGAGTTTAATAAAGGTCACATGCCCTTTGCAATAAATATGCCTTTGTTTACTGATGAAGAGCGAGCCACAGTAGGTACAATTTATAAACAGCAGGGCAAACAACCGGCTATTGAAAAAGGATTAGAAATAGTAGGATCAAAACTAGTGGAGTTTGTAAACGTTGCAAAAAAAAATGCAGTTAATAATGTAATTTACATTCATTGTTGGCGCGGCGGCATGCGTAGTGGAAGTGTAGCCTGGCTTTTAGAGTTATATGGACTAACAGTATTTACTTTAAAAGGAGGTTATAAAGCATTTAGGAATTATATTTTAGAAAGTTTTAAAATCTCAAAATCAATACTAATTTTAGGTGGTAAAACGGGTTCGGGTAAAACATTAATTTTACAAAAACTACATCAACAAAACCAACAAGTAATAGATTTAGAAGGGCTTGCCAACCACAAAGGCTCTGCATTTGGCGCTTTGGGCGAAAACCAACAGCCTACACAAGAACAATTTGAAAACAACTTAGCCTTACAGTTATTACCTGTAAGTAATAATTTACCATTGTGGATTGAAGATGAAAGCCGTTTAATTGGCAATAAAGTTATTCCCGAAGGTTTATGGCAACAGATGACTGGAGCGAAAGTACTATTTGTGTCTCTACCTTTTAATGTTAGAGTAAATTATTTAATAAAGCACTATGGAAAATACTCTGTTGAAGAATTACAAACTTCTATTATTAAAATATCAAGGCGTTTAGGTCAAGAGCAAACCAAAATCTGTTTAGAAGCACTTTCTGAAAATGATTTAAAAACCACCTGCGAAATCTGTCTGCTTTACTACGATAAATCCTACCAACATGGGCTTTTAAAACGTAAACAAACAACCGTTAAGGAACTACATTTTAACGAACTCGATTTGGAAAACATTTCAACCGAATTAATTAATCAAATAAATTTTATGGAGTCTTGATTTTTTTGTTACTTTTTTCTATCAAACAAAAAAAGTAAGCAAGATTTTTTAAGATATTGTAAATATAACTTACTATGAATGAAATAAAACTTACTCAATTTAGCCGTGGATCTGGCTGTGGCTGTAAAATTGCACCCGACGTATTAGAAAAAATTTTAAAATCAAGAACCATAAATTTTACCGATTCAAAATTATTAGTTGGTAACGATACTAAAGATGATGCCGCTGTTTACGATTTAGGAAACGGAACAGCATTAATAAGTACTATAGATTTTTTTATGCCTATAGTTGATGATGCCTTTGATTTTGGCAGAATCGCCGCTGCTAACTCCATTAGTGATGTATATGCCATGGGTGGAAAGCCCTTATTAGCAACGGCTATTTTGGGCTGGCCTGTAGATAAATTAACTCCCGAATTGGCACAAAAAGTAATTGAAGGTGCTAAAGAAATTTGTAAACAAGCCGGCATTGTTTTGGCCGGCGGACATAGTATAGATTCTCTTGAGCCTATGTTTGGACTTTCAGTAAATGGTTTAGTTAACACACAAAACATTAAAAAAAATTCAGGTGCAAAAGCAGGCGATTATATTTACATTACTAAAAAAATTGGAGTTGGTATTTTAGCTACTGCATTAAAAAGGGGAGTAATTGAAGATAAACATAAAACAATACTTATTCAACAACTTACACAGCTAAATAGTATTGGCGAAGTTTTTGGAACATTAAATTATGTAACGGCTATGACCGACATTACAGGTTTTGGATTATTAGGGCATTTAGTTGAAATGCTTGAAAGTGCTAATCTTTCCGCTGAAATAAACTATGCAAATGTGCCTTTAATTGAAAATATTCAAACATATACTTCTAAAATGATTGTACCGGACAATGTTTATAGAAACTGGAACAGCTATAAACATAAAATTAAAAACATAGGCGCTGAATCTTTTTTTACGCTCTGCGACCCACAAACAAACGGTGGTTTAATGGTAACTATTGATGCTAAACACAAAGATGATTTTGAAAAATTTTTAACTGAAAATAATTTTACAGAATTTACATTACCCATTGGGAAAATTATTAATAAAGCTGAATTTAGTGTAACAATTAATGAATAAAATTTTATTTTAATTACTTATTTATTTCCTTACTTTATACAACATTTAACACTATTATCTGTTCTATAAAAATATATGAAACCCGAATTTATTGAAGACGAAAATATTGAAGTTATTGGTGCCCGTTCGCACAATTTAAAAGATATATCACTTACCATACCACGAAACAAGTTAGTTGTAATAACAGGCTTAAGTGGCAGCGGCAAATCGTCCTTAGCTTTTGATACCATTTATGCCGAAGGGCAACGCCGATATGTAGAAAGCTTTAGTAGTTACGCCCGCCAGTTTTTAGGAAATTTAGAACGGCCTGACGTAGATAAAATATCCGGCCTAAGCCCCGTTATTTCTATCGAACAAAAAACAGTAAATAAAAATCCGCGCTCAACCGTAGGCACCATTACCGAAATTTACGATTTTTTACGTTTACTATTTGCCCGTGCCGGTGAGGCTTTTAGCTACAATACCGGAGAAAAAATGGTACGTTACAGCGATGATCAAATCATCGATTTAATCTTAAAAACATATTCTTCTAAAAAAATAAACCTGTTAGCGCCCATTGTTAAAGGTAGAAAAGGGCATTACCGCGAAGTGTTTGAAGACATTCGTAAACGTGGTTTTAATAAAGTACGTATTGATGGTGTAATTGTTGACATTACTCCTAAAATGCAGTTAGATCGCTACAAAATTCACGATATAGAAATTGTAATTGATAGATTAGAAATTACTTCTGATATTAAAACTCGCCTAAATCAGTCGCTACAAACTGCTATGAAACATGGTAAGGGAACTATAATGGTTAGTGTTTCAGAAGATACAATTTTAAAAAAATCGGCTTCTACAAGTTCAGCCTTCACAAAAAAAGCGTTAGCACAAAACCAAAGTACCGATGGCGCACGTTTTTTTTCACGCTTGCTAATGTGCCCAACTACCGGGATTAGCTACGATGAGCCTGCCCCAAATTTATTTTCGTTTAATACACCTTACGGCGCTTGCCCACAGTGTAACGGTTTGGGAGTTATATCCGAAATTGATATTTCTAAAATTGTGCCTAACCAAAAATTAAGTATTGCTAAAGGCGCATTTGCCGCTATTATCGCACACAAAAGCAGTTGGATTTTTAAACAAATAGAAGCCATTGGTGCTGTTTACGATTTTAATTTAGACACACCTTTTGACGAAATAAACGACGATGCCATTACTATTTTATTGTATGGAAGTGATGAATTATTTAAAGTAACTACTGATGGTGGCAGCTACAATACAGCATTTGAAGGCATTGCTACATTTATTACAAAACAAGCGGAAGATGACCCAAGCCCTGCCATGCAACGATGGGTGCAAGGTTTTACAAATAAAAAAAATTGTCCTACCTGCAACGGTACTCGCTTAAAAAAAGAAGCATTGTATTTTAAAATAGCTGATAAAAATATATCCGAGTTATCGGAATTAGATATTTCTATTTTACAAAAATGGTTTAGTGATGTAGAAAAACGTTTAGATAAAAAACAAAACATTATTGCGAAAGAGGTATTGAAAGAAATTCGCAGTCGCATACAATTTTTAATGGAGGTAGGACTAGATTATGTTACTTTAAACCGTTCTTCTAAAACTCTAAGTGGTGGCGAAGCACAGCGTATAAGACTTGCAACACAAATTGGTTCGCAATTAGTGGGCGTATTATATATTTTAGATGAGCCAAGTATTGGGCTTCACCAGCGAGATAATGTGAGGTTAATTTCTGCGCTAAAAAATTTACGTGATATTGGTAACAGCGTAATTGTGGTAGAACATGATAAAGATATGATTGTAGAAAGCGATTATGTTATTGACATTGGTCCGGGTGCAGGCGTGCATGGCGGAAGAATTGTGGCAAGCGGCACGCCCAAACAAATGCTAAAATTAAACACTACAACTGCTAATTATATTAATGGCAAATTTAAAATAGAAGTTCCTAAAATACGCCGCAAAGGCAACGGTAAAAAGCTAACATTAAAAAATTGCACGGGGCACAACCTGCAAAACGTTAGTGCCGATTTTCCGTTGGGTAAATTTATTTGTGTAACGGGTGTTAGCGGTAGTGGTAAAAGCAGTTTGGTTAATGGCACCCTCTACCCTATTCTATCGGCGCATTTTTATAATTCCGAAAAAAAACCTTTGCCTTATAAAAGTATTACCGGATTAGAACATATTGATAAAATAATTGATATTGACCAAAGCCCAATTGGACGAACGCCACGAAGCAACCCTGCAACCTACACAAACGTATTTAGCGACATTCGTAATTTATTCGCCGAAATTCCTGAATCAAAAATACGAGGTTATAAACCCGGTCGTTTTTCGTTTAATGTAAAAGGCGGCCGGTGCGAAACCTGTGGCGGTGCAGGTGTAAGAACAATTGAAATGAATTTTTTACCCGACGTATATGTACATTGTGATACTTGCAATGGTAAACGTTACAACCGCGAAACGTTAGAAGTACGTTTTAAAGGTAAATCTATAAGCGATGTTTTAAACATGACGATTGACCAAGCTTGCGAGTATTTTGAAAATAACCCAAACATTTACCGCCAAATTAGCACCTTGCAAAATGTAGGATTAGGCTATATAACACTCGGCCAACAAGCAACAACTTTAAGCGGTGGCGAAGCACAACGTGTAAAATTAGCTACTGAATTAAGTAAACGTAACACAGGCAACACCTTTTATATTTTAGATGAGCCCACAACAGGTTTGCATTTTGAAGACATCCGCATTTTGTTAGAAGTACTAAATAAATTAGTAGATAGCGGCAATACTGTTTTGGTAATTGAACACAATATGGATATTATAAAAGTTGCCGATTACATTATAGATATTGGTCCCGAAGGCGGTAAAGCCGGCGGAAAAATACTATTTGCAGGTACCCCGGAAGAATTAGTAAAAATAAAAAATAGCCATACAGCGCCTTTTTTAAAGAAAGAGTTAGACAGCTAAACTACCTCGCAATTACAAACCCGCACTTCGTCATTGCGATGGAGGTACTACTGAAGCAATCTCATAACTATTTTAGATTGCTACACTATCGTTCGCAATGACGTGAGCCATTACCTCGCTATTACAAATCCCCGCTCCGCAGGTTTTGTAAACCTGCGGTGTTTTGTTTATAGTTTCCATTAATTCTAATTTCTTTAATCATTCTCTTTTTTCTTAGTTTAAAAGCATTTCGCTTACTTTTTGTCTTAACACAAAAAGTAACAAAAAAGTCAAGGCTTAAAATAAATAACTTGTTTTCTGCGCATTGTTTTTCCACGCCTACGAACTCGCTTCGCTCAAACAACGTAGGCTTGCGCAAATGCCCTACGCCAAAAACAATACTTGAAAACTATGTTATTTATTTAATGCCGTAACTAACGCGCTACCACAAACCGCTTACTAACGGTTTGCGAATTGGTGCTTTTTAAATTTAAAACATACACACCGTTTTGCAAATCGCTAATTTTTATAACTGCGTGTTTGTCTTTAAAAACTATTTCTTCCTCACGAATGACTTGCCCTAAGTTGTTGTAAATGCTTATTGTCTTGTAGTCTGCTAATGCATCAATGGTATAAGATAAATTTAATTCGCTTGTTGCAGGGTTAGGATATAAATTAATGTTATTCTTAATTAGTTCTTGTTGTTTAAGCCCCACCGAACTTGCATGCACCATAACAGTATCATATTTTATCACCCCACAAATATCTTGTTTTACCATATAGGTTTGTGTTGTGGCACTTATAGTTAATGTAATACCTGCTAAATTGGCTATTGGCGTTGTTGTATTAGTTAAGTTATACCAAGTACAAGCTTCATCTATACCGACATCCTGTGGTCTGCCAATATACACAGTGTTACCCGCCATTGCCCAAACATCTGCGCCTGCGTAAGCAGGTAAATCAATAGGGATGCAACTAACATCGTCAATTAAAATATCACACGTTATAGCGGGTAAATATGTAGAGTTAACAAGTGTTTTGGTAGTTGCTGCATCGGTTCTAAAATTACCTATAACACAATTTTTTTCAGTACCATTGGCTACAAATGTTCCTGTAATAGAAACCCAGTTCATAGTATCTGTTAAAATATTAGTTGCAGGATTTTCAACTTGAGGGTTAATGTATGATA